>CAZNXI010000266.1:0-2260 GCA_964577005.1 uncultured Rheinheimera sp. | reverse complement strand
GGCTACCCGTTGGGGCGCTGATACGGTGATGGATCTGTCGACGGGGCGTGATATTCATCAAACCCGCAGCTGGATAATCCGCAACAGCCCCGTGCCGATTGGCACAGTACCGATTTATCAAGCGCTAGAAAAAGTCAAAGGTGTGGCCGAAGATCTGACCTGGCCGATTTTTCGCGATACCTTGTTAGAGCAAGCCGAGCAGGGCGTTGATTATTTTACGATTCATGCCGGGGTGTTACTGGCCTATGTGCCAATGACCGCCAAACGTTTAACGGGTATTGTTTCGCGCGGCGGCTCGATCATGGCGAAGTGGTGTTTGACGCATCAGCGCGAAAATTTCTTATACGAGCATTTTCGGGAAATTTGCGAAATTTGTGCCGCCTACGATGTGTCGCTGTCGTTAGGAGATGGCCTGCGTCCAGGCTCGATTTATGACGCCAACGATGAAGCACAGTTCTCCGAGCTGGCGACCTTGGGGGAGCTGACCAAAATTGCTTGGGAGTACGATGTACAGGTAATGATTGAAGGCCCAGGCCATGTGCCGATGCATTTAATTAAACAAAATATGGACGAGCAGCTAAAACACTGCCACGAGGCGCCATTCTATACTCTGGGGCCACTGACGACCGATATTGCACCTGGCTATGATCATTTTACCTCGGGCATTGGCGCCGCCTTTATCGGTTGGTTTGGCTGTGCCATGCTCTGCTACGTAACACCGAAAGAGCACTTGGGTCTGCCCAACAAAGAGGATGTTAAACAGGGGCTGATTGCTTACAAAATTGCTGCGCACGCTGCTGATCTGGCCAAAGGGCATCCAGGCGCACAAATTCGCGATAATGCGATGTCGAAGGCGCGCTTTGAGTTTCGTTGGGAAGATCAGTTTAATCTGGCATTAGATCCCGCCACGGCGCGTAAATACCACGATGAAACCTTGCCGCAGGCATCCAACAAGAGCGCGCATTTTTGCTCCATGTGTGGCCCTAAGTTCTGCTCAATGAAAATTACTCAGGATGTACGTGATTATGCAGCCACACTCTGAGCCATCTCGCTTGACAGCAGCAACGACTCAGGGGAATGAATTAGCGCCACTGCCTGCAGCCCATAAGCCCATCGTGTGGTCAATTGCTGGCTCGGACTCTGGCGGGGGCGCTGGTATTCAGGCAGATATATTAACCATGCGCGCTTTTGGCGTGCATGCTTGCACCCTGATCACCGCCATAACCGCCCAGAGTTCGGTGGAAGTGTCGCGGGTTGAGCTGGTATCAGCAGCGATGCTGGCAGCGCAGTGGCAGACCTTGCTAGCTGATTTACCGCCAGTGGCCATTAAAGTAGGCTTAGTGGCGAGTCAGGAGCAACAGCAGCAATTGGCTGAGTTGTTCGCAACCTTACCCAAAACGCTACCGATCATTATTGATCCGGTACTTATTGCCAGCTGTGGTGACAGTTTGCTGCTGAAAGGACAGCAAGCCAGCACTCGCTTGCCTGAGCTTTACCGCTATGCGCATTTGCTTACGCCAAATTTACCCGAGTTAGCCGCTTTAACCGGCTTGCCGGTGGCATCGCCAGCGCAAATCCTCGCGGCCGCCCAAACGCTGCTAGCACAGGGGGTCGCTGCAGTCTTGGTAAAAGGCGGTCATGCCAGTGGTTGTCAACACCTAGCACTGGATTACCTGGTCTCGGCGACTGCGCAACCTTGGCTGGCCAGTCCGCGTATCGCGACACCACATAACCATGGTACGGGGTGCAGCTTAGCGAGCGCTATTGCCAGTGCGCTGGCGCTGGGCTATCCGCTAGCAGATGCCATTGTGCTCGCCAAGGCGTATTTAAATCGCAGTTTGCAAGCGGTTTATGCTACCGGTAAAGGCCCTGGCACCTTAGAGCATCTTTCTTTGCCCGTCGCCAGCGATTACTTTCCCGTGTGGCTAACGACGACACAGGTGCAGCAGCTGTATCAAGGCGCTAGCTTAACGGATTTGCAGCCGACTGCCGCAGCCTTTGCGCCGCTGGCTTACCCAGACATGGGGCTTTATCCAGTCGTTGATTCAGTCGCTTGGTTAACCCGCTTATTACCGCTGGGTATTAAAACCATCCAGCTACGGATTAAAGCTGCTGCAGATCCAGCACAGCTGGTTGCTGAGATCACAGCAGCCATTGCGCTAGGCAAGCAGTATCAGGCACAAGTGTTTATTAACGATCATTGGCAATTGGCCTTGCAGCTTGGTGCCTATGGCGTGCATTTGGGGCAGGAAGATTTAGC
>CAZNXI010000265.1:0-3199 GCA_964577005.1 uncultured Rheinheimera sp. | reverse complement strand
AAACTGAGCCTGCAACCACTACCACAGCGAAAACGGTAGAAAATGCAACAGAGGCTTCTGTTAGTAACGCTAAGAAGTTATCATACAAAGAAAATCGCGAGTTAGAACAGCTACCGGCCTTAATTGAAGAGCTGGATACAGCACTAACTGCACTGCAAGAAGAAGTGAATAGTGCCGAATTTTTTAAAAGTTCGGCAGAGTACACGCAGCAACGGTTGAACCTATTACAAGAAACCGAGTCGAAGCTGGCGCAGGCGTATCAGCGCTGGGAAGAATTAGAAGCTGCAATTTCGTAAATTTTTAGGGGCCATGCATGAAATTATCACCGATCAGCCTAGCAGTATTGCCGTTGCTGACAGTTTTTACGGCAAATGCCGCGGTGTATCAGATCGTTGAATTAGATCTCACCAACCAAGTTCAAATTACTAGTGGTGTGGGTAGCACGCTGCAGGGTGATGTAGTAGCGAACGGAAATGTGTTCTATGACTTTGAAATTGATTTATCAGAAATTGATTTTGATAGTGCTGCCATCAAAGCAATTTTAACGGAAGAGCAAATAGCTAATGCCAAAAATGGTGTGTTAGATGCTACCGTAACCGGTATTTTAGTTAATTATTTAGCGGTCAATGCAGGTTTGCAATTCCAACCCGTTGGACGGCTGCGGGTACTGCTAAAAACACAAAATGGTGCTACTGAACGTATTGTGTTTAGAGACACAGCTAATACCAAAGGCAATAATGAATTTGCTTATGATGTTAATAATCTGGGTAAAATTATTGGGGTTGCATCACCACCTTCATCTAAAGAGACATTCATTCCAACAATTGTTCCTGTTGAAGGGCAGCCTGAGCCGGAAGTGCCAGTCATCCCTCAGCCAGTGACAGTGTGGGTACCTGAGCCAGGATACATGTTAGGTTATGTAGCAGATGGTAACCAAAGTCTGTTATTGCCTCCGGCGTTTACTGGTCTCGGTGGTGGTATGTCTGCCGCGCAGGCAATTAATAACAACAATAAAATTGTTGGCTTTACTTCCACTGGTGTGAGTGATGCACTGTCGCAAACGGTTACTACCACCTGTAATGGCAATCTTGCACCTGCTCAATTTTGTTTAAACGGTGAAATGGCCAGACGTAGCTTAAATTTAAATGTGTTACTTAGCCAAGTGCAGAGTTTCCAAACAGTCAATATCAATAATCCTGGCTATGCCGAGCGTGCAGCTGTGTGGCAGCTCAATAACGACGGCTCAGTTACGCTGAGTTCCACCTTAGGCTTCTTAGGTGAAAAGGGCACCGGTGAAGTAGCGCCGGCCTCTGAAGATTACGCAGCGCCATTTTACTACAGTCGAGCGAATGATATTAATGATAGCGATATTGCCGTTGGGCATTCTCTGTACAGTGATGTCGAGCGTAAATTTAGTATCTTCGATGGTTTTGGTAATGAAACCAGGTTAATTTATGCCGCGCCTCATGCTACGGTTTTTAACGCTGGCAATGTAACGGGTTTTATTGATAGTAAAGAATGGTTAGCCAGTGTTGCCACTAACATCAATAATCAAAATACGGTTGTTGGTTATGCGCTAAAAAATATTGAAGGTGCCGTGCGTTCTCGTATGTTCACTTATGATCTAAACGCTAATAGTGTTAAATTCCCGACGGGTTTCTTTAATACCTCTAGTACGGAGCCAAAAGCGATTAATAACCGTGGTCAGGTTGTAGGACGTGCCGAAATCTTGGTTGGCGGCACAATCAGCAGACGTTTCCATGCGTTTTTATACGACACCACCACAGAGCAATTTCAAGACCTTAACGAACTGGTTGGTTGCGATGCGCCCATGTTGGTTGAGGCGAACCATATAAATGAAGATGGTGAGATTTTAGCAACAGCATTGATTAATCGTCCTTTATTAGGTGCGACAGGTGAAGAGCAACGTGCTGAAGATGGCACTGTGATACAGCAGGTGCAAGCCACTGCTGTTAAACTTCGTCTAATACCTAATGGTCAACCAGAAAACTGTAACGCCTCTGAAACGACTTTCGAGCGTAAGAGCGGAACCTTTTCTCTGTTTTGGTTAGCTTTATTAGGTACTTTACCTTTATTACGTCGCCGTAAAGTAAAGTAAATCAAGTTAATACATTTTTTGAAGCTGCTTCGGCAGCTTTTTTTCGTAAAATACCGTTAATTCAATGCCGAATTTTATTAAATTCGGCATTTTTTATAATATTTTCATCTAAAAGAATTTTGCAATTAAACTGCAACAAAGTCATGCTGTTATAAAATGTCAAGTTTTATATCTACTCAAATATGTTTGAACCTTTCTAACTTCTTAGCTATCTATTAAGGGTAGCGTTGTGAATTCTTGCCACTCCGTTACTTATTCACTTATTTTAGTTGAGGAAGACTGCCGTATGAAAAGACAAAAACGTGATCGTCTGGAACGTGCTCATGCTCAAGGTTATCGTGCTGGTGTGACCGGCCGTTCAAAAGAAATTTGCCCTTATCAGAATTTAGATGCTCGCTCAGAATGGCTTGGTGGTTGGCGAGCCGCCATGGAAGACCGCAATATTGGTCTCTTTAATAAAGGCACCTGACATCAGGTTTTGTTACAGGAAAAAGCCCCGTTTCACGGGGCTTTATGATTTTAGAAATTGGATGTTCGGGAATAGTTAAAAGCTAGAGGTATCTTGGAATAAACCTACTTTTAAGTCCGTTGCTGCATAAATTTCGCGGCCGTCAACACTGACAATACCATCTGCAATACCCATAAAAAGTTTACGTTTGATAACTCGTTTCATATTGATGGTATAAGTGACCTTTTTCGCCGTAGGTAAGACTTGACCAGTAAATTTCACTTCGCCCACGCCCAGCGCTCGACCTTTGCCTGGACCGCCAGCCCAACCTAAGAAAAAGCCGACCAACTGCCACATGGCATCTAAGCCTAAACAACCTGGCATAACCGGATCGCCTTTAAAGTGACAGGCAAAAAACCACAGATCAGGGTTAATATCTAATTCAGCAATAATTTGGCCCTTACCAAATTCCCCACCTTCTTCAGAGATATGTAGGATGCGGTCCATCATTAACATGTTGTCAGAGGGGAGTTGGCTATTGCCTGGGCCAAAGAGTTCACCATTAGCGCACGCAATCAAATCTTCTTTTGTAAAGCTATTCTTAGTCATGTATGTTTATCCAATAAAAATGC
>CAZNXI010000264.1:0-3220 GCA_964577005.1 uncultured Rheinheimera sp. | reverse complement strand
TTAGTGGCGGATCATACTGCCTACGCGCATCAGCTAGCTGAAAACGTGTCAGCCTTAGTCACTGAATTAGGCCGCAGCTACAGCCATATCTTAGCCGCTGCAACCACTACCGGTAAAAATATGTTGCCGCGTGTTGCTGCCTTATTAGATGTGGCGCAAATCTCTGATGTGATCGCGATTAACAGCGCTGATACCTTTGTCCGGCCCATTTATGCCGGTAATGCCATTGCCACTGTGCAATCGGCTGAAGCCATTAAAGTGTTAACGGTACGCAGCGCAGCCTTTGCAGCAGCAGCGGCCGGCAATAACGCCGCTATTGAAGCGGTGAGTTCAGCACAAGATCTGGGTGTATCACGTTTTGTCAGCGAAGAGCTAACTAAGTCTGAACGTCCAGAGCTGACTGCAGCCAAAGTGATTATCTCTGGTGGTCGTGGTATGCAAAACGGTGAAAACTTTGCGCTATTAAATGGCATTGCCGACAAGCTAAATGCGGCTATTGGTGCTTCTCGTGCAGCTGTCGATGCGGGCTTTGTTCCAAACGATATGCAAGTGGGCCAAACCGGCAAAATTGTTGCGCCAGAGCTATATATCGCAGTGGGTATTTCGGGCGCTATCCAGCATCTAGCCGGTATGAAAGACTCCAAAGTCATTGTTGCAATTAATAAAGATCCTGAAGCGCCGATTTTCCAAGTGGCAGACTACGGTATCGTTGGCGATTTATTCAGTATCTTACCTGAGTTAGAAGCCGCGTTATAAGCCTCGGTGTGTATTTGCGCAGTAGCGCTTATACTGCCAAAGTCGCTGCATCAGGCTAAGCCTGTTAATCTAAGCCAGCAAATCTGCTGGCTTTTTTTATGTGGCACTTTTAAGATGGGCAGCCAATGCAAGGAGCTTAAAATATGCAAGCTGTGATCCGCCACGCCGAACCCACCGATTTAGCCGCTGTAAAAGCCATTTACGAGCAACCGTCGGTGTATGCCAATACCTTACAACTGCCGTTTCAAGCAGCGGCCAAATGGCATAGCCTATTTGAACCGCAAGCCGGTTTTTATAATCTGGTGGCCGAGGTTGAAGGGCAAGTAATTGGCCAACTCGGCTTACAAGTTATGCAAAACCCCAGACGGCGACATGCTGGCGAAATTGGTATGGGCGTTGCTGAAGCTTACCAAGGGCAGGGGGTTGGCTCGGCCTTACTGCGAGCTGCCTTAGATTTAGCCGACAACTGGCTGGCACTGCGCCGCGTCGAATTATTGGTGTATCCCAGTAATGAACCGGCTATTGCCCTGTATGAGCGCTTTGGCTTTGAAGTTGAAGCCGAGCTAACCGACTATGCGTTTCAATACGGCAATTATGTTAATGCACTCTTGATGGCTCGGGTTAGCCCACATCTGTGAACTAGCACGCAATTTCGCTAGGCTTTCTTCACCTAGGATCTGCCCACTTAGGCTCTGCTCACTAGGCTCTACTTTGTGTGTGTCGCGGCTTGCTGCAATAAAAAACCTCCAAACATGGAGGTTTTTTAGATTTAGGCTGAAAAGTATGCTGTAAAAATCAGCTTAGTTACCGTCGGCGATTTTTTTACAGGCCGCGGCATCGGTACACTCGCCGTACAGGTATAAGCTGTGGTGCGTTAGCTTAATGCCATTTTTTTCCGCAATTTCTAACTGACGACGTTCAATTAATTCATCTTCAAATTCCACTACTTTGCCACACTTTAAGCAAACCAAGTGGTCATGGTGGTTGTTGCCGGTTAACTCAAAGACTGACTTACCGCCTTCAAAATGGTGGCGGGTTAAAATGCCGGCGTCATCAAATTGGTTAAGTACACGATATACCGTGGCTAAACCAATATCTTCACCTAAGTCTAATAAGATTTTATAAACATCTTCCGCACTAATATGTTGGTGTTTTGGATCTTGTAAAATTTCTAAAATCTTCACCCGAGGTAGGGTAACTTTAAGGCCAGCTTTGCGCAATTCGGTATTATGGTCGCTCATAAGTACTCTTTTTTAAACGTGAACTTACAAGGATTATAAAGGCATTAGTGATATATTCAATTGGTTTGTGCACTTTAATAATTTGCACCTAGCAAGGTCGGCCAATTTCCAGCCGCGTAAGTTTTTTAAAAACGCCGCTTGTGCCTTTAGCTCGCTTAGGTACAATGGCGTTATCAGGTCTTACCAGAGAGTATTATGCGTTGGGCATTTAAACCCGCAGTGATGCGGCATATTTTAAACTTTTGGCCGCCATTTTTCTTTAGCGGCATCAAAGTGACTGAGTTAAACGACGACTATCGCTATTGCAAGGTAGAGCTAAAGTCGCGGCCTTGGACCAAAAACATCAATCGCAGCCAGTTTGGTGGCTCGATGTTTGCGATGACCGATCCTATTTACCCACTGATGTTAATGGGCGCGCTAGGCAAGCAATACATTGTGTGGGACAAACAAGCCGATATTAACTTTATTAAACCCGGTTTAACTAAACTTACTGCAGAGTTTTGGCTAACCGATGAAACCGTGGCTGAGATCCGGCATAAAACCGAACAGGGTGAAAAGTATTTGCCGCAGTTTCTGGTGCATATTAAAGATGCGCAGCACAATGTGGTGTGCGAAGTAAATCGCACTGTGTATATCCGCAAAAAGCCCAAGTACCGCGGCACAACGACTACAGACTAAGCAGTGCAGCTTAATCACGACTGCTTAATCACTTCGGCTTAAGCAAGCTAGCTTAATAAGCTAATTTGAAGTTATATCTACCAAATCAGTAAATAGCAAAAAGGCCGCAAGCGGCCTTTTTGCTAAGCTCGTTAAACAGAGTGTTTAACGAGGAAGTGGTAAGCGTAACGCTTACAGATTAGCGAACTCAGCTAAGCTCATCTCTTCATACACTTGCTTACACCACTGTTTAACGCGCTGCTCTGTCAGTTCAGGTTGACGATCTTCGTCTACACCTAAGCCGATAAAGTGGTTATCGTCTACCAGGGCTTTAGAGGCCACAAAGTTATAGCCTTTGGTTGGCCAATGCCCAACAATGATCGCGCCTTTTGGCTCAATAATGTCGCGCAAGGTGCCCATCGCATCTAAGAAGTACTCTGCGTAATCTTCTTGATCGCCACAGCCAAAAATGGCTACTAGCTTGTTATTGAAGTCGATGTTTTCCAGCTCCGGAAAGAAATCATCCCAGTCACATTGGGCTTCGCCATAGTACCAGGTGGGGATGC
>CAZNXI010000263.1:0-3253 GCA_964577005.1 uncultured Rheinheimera sp. | reverse complement strand
GCTAAATCTTTTTCGCGGGTGGCAGAGTTGACAACTAAACGGAAGAAATCTTCTTGCAGGAAATACACAATCAGGTCGTCTATTACCCCACCCTGCTCATTTAACATGCCGGTATATAAGGCTTTACCGGGGGTGGTGAGTTTAGCAACATCGTTGGCCACTAAAACACGCAGAAAATTGCGGGTATTGGCACCGGTTAAGTCGACGATGGTCATATGCGATACATCAAACATCCCAGCGTCTTGACGCACGGCATGGTGTTCTTCAATCTGCGAGCCATAGTTAATAGGCATTTCCCAGCCGAAGAAGTCAACCATCTTGGCACCTGCAGCCAGGTGGCTGGCATGTAACACGGTTTTTTGAGCCATTATTTTTTTCCTACTGATTGTGAGGGTAGGCAGCAGTAAATGGGTTGCAAGTTAAAGCCGTTAAATTTCAGCTAGTTAAGCGCAAACCTTGCTACCTCAACTAAAAAATACCTCTGGATTATACCGCAAGGCCCCGTCGGTAAACAGCCCAATTTGGATTACTTTTTGTAATGCGACAGTAGCGATTACCAAAAAATCTAAGGCGAATTATGACAGTTTTACTTAACTTTACTCAGAGACAGTAACCAGATTGCTTTAAGCCAAGTCTCGAAGGCATGGATGCCTGAGTGAAGCCTACAGGGATGTATTCACGGCGGCTTGGCGTAAGCAATGTGGTTATAGGCTTCTAATTTAGTACTTTGCCATCTCTGGTAAATCGCCGCTATTACCCAGTGCCGCTGCCATAAGTTTTTGTTTTACGCCCGGCAATTTATCAGCCAACACTAAGCCTGCACCCCGTAACAGTTTTAACGGGGCTAAATCATTACTAAAACCACGTTTGAAGGCTTCCATTGTGGCAATCATGCTTTGTGCTTCGGCTTTGCGCCAGCGCTGGTAGGCTTGCAACGCTCGGGCTTCATAAAGTGGCTTACCTGCAGTCAATTGCTTACCGAGAATTTGCGCCAGTGCGGCAACGTCCATTAGCCCTAGGTTCATGCCCTGCCCAGCTAAGGGATGAATACTGTGGGCCGCATCGGCGACCAAGAGCACACGGCCACGTACCCATTCGCTGGCATAACGCATTTTCAACGGATAAGCTTGTCGAGTACTGTGTAAACTTAGACAGCCGAGTACACTTTGGCTGGCAGCCGTTAGCGCCTGATTAAAAGCATTATCGTCTAAGGCCATCAGTGCTTTAGCGCGATCAGTGTCGGCACTCCAGACAATAGAGCATAAATTCGCATCTGGTAAGGGTAATAAGGCTAAAGGTCCGGTGGCCAGAAAGGCTTGGCGGGCGGTGGCTTGGTGTGCTTCTTCGCAAGCAATCACCGCCACGATGGCCTGCTGATTATAATCCCAATGTGTTAGCGGTAATTGCTGCTGTTGCCGCACAAAAGAGTTAACGCCATCGGCACCAACCAATAATTGGCTAAGCAGGATCTGGCCGTTATTCAGCTGCAGCAGCACATCACGTTCGGTTTGCGCCAGTTGGCTGATCTCAGCATTAAAATAACACTGAATAGTCGGCTGCTGCTGCACTTGTAAATACAGCTGCTGGCGAATGGCTTCGTTATCGCAGATCCAGCCCAGCTCGGGTAATTGCGGTGGCTCAGCACTAAAGGCAATCCGCCCAAAACTGTCGGCTTCCCATACTTGCATCTGGCTATAAGGAGCCGCTTGCGCGGCAATGCCCTGCCAAACGCCAAGTTTAGTTAGCACACGCATCGAGGCGGGGTTAAGGGCACTCACTCGCTGATAAGCTGGCGTGGCCAATTCTGGTGCAGCGCCTTTTTCGATAATCGCAATGCTTAAGCCAAGCTCGGCCAGTAATAAAGCTAGGGTTAAACCGGCGCTACCGGCGCCGACAATGGTGACATCAAGATTTTGCATACTGCGCTCCAAAACCCATGGTCTGGCGAGCCAGTGGTGTTTTTAAATCATCGCACATTAGCATCGCAAACAACCCGAGGTTGCGCGCCAGCGCCACCAGCCGTGAACGATTAGAAAAAGTGCGAACTAAGGCATCGGTTAACCAAATTACCCGCTGCATATCGGCCTGCCGTGCCAGCTCGTATTGCCGCAATTGCGCATAACTGCCCACCTCATTACCCGCTTGCGCTAATAACGCACTCAGGCAATCAATATCGCGTAGCGCCAAGTTAAAGCCTTGGCCGGCAATCGGGTGCAAACTGTGTAGGCTATTCCCCAGCAAGGCTGCTCGATGGCTAACCACCTGCGGGCTTTGCCTAAGCACTAACGGGTAAGCGACGCGCTTACCACAGCCACTGAATACACCGGCACGATAACCAAACGCCTGTTGCACCTTGGCCAAAAAGTCTGACTCTGACAGTGCTAACAGCGCATCAGCCTCGGCGGGAGGCACCGTCCACACTAAAGAGTAGCGATTATTGGTAAGCGGTAACAAGGCTATGGGGCCATGCTCGGTAAAACGCTCGAAGGCTTTGTTTTGATGGCGCTTCGCCAAGGCCAAATTAGCGATAATGGCGGTTTGCGCATAAGGCGTTTCCTGCTGCGGCACGGCCACTAGTTGGCGCGTTGCCGACTGGCCACCTTCGGCAATGACCAGTAAGCGTGTTTCTAATACGGTGCCGTCATTTAGTGTCAGCTGTGCACTAGTGTCACTGCGGCGAAGCGCGCTGATCTGTTTAGGCTGCCAGCGCGTTAACTGTGACGATGTGGCTAACTGCTCTGCTAACACGGCGCCCACATGCTCAACCTCTATCACTTGCCCTAACGCTGGCACGCGATATTCCGCCGCACTTAGCCAAGTTTTGCCAAAATGACCACGATCGGATACCGCAATATCCATGATCGGACAGCCAAAAGGCGCGAGCTTGTCCCAAATACCAAATTGCTGCAACAGCTGCACACTGCCAGCCGATAGCGCAATACTGCGGCTATCAAAACTGGCTTTTGGTGAAGTCTCGGCGTGTTGCTCTACTATGGCTATGGACAGTGTTGGGCAACGCTGGGTTAACGCCAGCGCTAACATCGAGCCGGCCATACCGCCACCGGCGATCACCACATCATAAACCCTAGAGCTTGCTTGCGTTGCATCACTCTGTGCAGAAGTAAGCATTTCTGTCATGCGTTGTGTATTCTTCTTGGCTGTAGCTTTAGCACGGGGCTTTAGCCTGATTATTTTTCATTAATTGTTCAATATCGCCTAGCGTTTTTACACAGCCAGCGGTGAGATTCTCAGC
>CAZNXI010000262.1:0-3277 GCA_964577005.1 uncultured Rheinheimera sp. | reverse complement strand
CTTGGTGCCATAGGCCGCCATTCATCTACAACGCAATCGCCATGGTCTAATGCATCACGATAGCCGTCAACTAAGGCTTTCACTTGTTCAGTGGTCACCACACCTTCTAAAACCAGCTTTTCAGCATAGATTTCACGCGGTGTTGGGTGTTTCTTAATTTTCTGGTACATCAACGGCTGAGTTGCATTTGGCTCATCCGCTTCGTTGTGACCATTACGACGGTAACACACTAGGTCGATAACCACATCGCGCTTAAAGGTATTGCGGTAATCTACTGCTAACTGCGCCACAAAAACCACGGCTTCAGGATCATCACCATTAACGTGGAAAATCGGTGCCTGCACCATCTTGGCAATATCAGTACAGTATGGTGTTGAACGGGTATCTTCAGGATTCGAGGTGGTAAAACCAACTTGGTTATTAATCACGATCCGAACAGTGCCGCCAACTTTAAAAGCACGGGTTTGTGAAATATTGAAGGTTTCCGCTACCACTCCTTGACCAGCAAAAGCAGAATCACCATGAATGGTAATTGGCAACGCTAGTGAGCCGTCGGTGCAACCACGACGATCTAAACGCGCCCGAACTGAACCCAATACCACAGGATTAACAATTTCTAAGTGCGATGGGTTAAAGGCTAAGGCTAAGTGAACATTACCGCCTTTGGTTTCAAAATCAGAAGAGAAACCCATATGGTACTTAACGTCACCAGCACCTACCACTTCATACTTACCGGCAAACTCATCAAATAATTTAGATGGATTTTTACCCAAGACGTTAATTAAGGTATTTAAACGGCCACGGTGCGCCATACCAATTACAGAGTCTTTAGCACCCTGTTCGCCCGCACGGTGGATCATGGCTTTGAGCATTGGAACCATGGCATCGCCACCTTCCAGACCAAAGCGTTTTGCACCTGGGAATTTTGAACTTAAATACTTTTCCAAACCATCCGCAGCAACTAACCCTTTCAGGATTTGTAATTTCGTTTCGTTATCATAACGAGGCTGCGACTGCACACTTTCCAGGCGCTGTTGGATCCAACGTTTTTCATCGGTTGACACGATGTGCATATATTCAGCACCAATTGAACCGCAGTAAGTGCGTTCAAGGGCCTTATGCAATTCACCCAGTTTCATTGTCTCTTGACCACAAGCCAGTGATCCAACATTGAACTCGGTATCGTAATCAGCTTCAGACAGTTCATGATATGACAATTCAAGATCACGAACCCGTGGTTGTTTCCACAGATTTAACGGATCTAAATTGGCGTGCTGGTGACCACGGAAGCGATAGGAGTTTATCAGTTGCAATACTTTAACCTGACGGTTATCAGTACCAGAACCGGAGTTAACAACGACCACTTCACGATGTTTATTTCTAGCCAACTCAGCAAACTGTTGGCGCACATCGCTGTGGCGGGTTTCAAGATCGACCCCATCGATTTTTGGTAACTTGGCAAAAAACTCACGCCATTCGTCACCAACACTGGTGGGCTCTGCTAAGTAGGATTCATAGAGTTCATCCACATAGGCCATGTTGCCACCGCCAAGATGAGAAGACTCTAACCACGCCTTCATTACACCTTCGTGCATTTAGTTTCCCTTATTTTTGAGCACCTGGAAAATTAGCAAAAAAACTGCCACACCTTTGCGATGTGGACAGTTTCAATTAAATACTAAAAAAGGGCGCATTACAGCGCCCGATTTAACAGCATAGATTTGATCTGACCAATAGCTTTGGTCGGATTTAACCCTTTCGGACAAACGTTAACGCAATTCATAATACCGTGACAGCGGAATACGCTAAAAGCATCATCTAAATCATTTAAACGCTGCTCAGTTGCCGTATCACGACTGTCTGCTAAAAAGCGGTAGGCGTGCAGTAAACCAGCTGGTCCAATAAACTTATCTGGATTCCACCAGAAAGATGGACATGAAGTTGAACAGCAAGCACATAAAATACACTCATACAGGCCATCAAGCTTAGCACGCTCTTCCGGACTTTGCAGAAATTCACCCGCAGGTGGTAATTTACTGTCGTTAATCAGGTAAGGCTTCACTTTTTCATATTGGGTGTAGAACTGGCTCATATCAACCACCAGATCACGAATTACCGGCAAACCAGGTAACGGACGCAATACGATTTTGCCACCTTTTAAACCTGCTGCAGATAATGGTGTAATACAGGCCAAACCGTTTTTACCATTCATGTTTAAGCCATCAGAGCCACACACCCCTTCGCGGCAACTGCGCCGGAACGATAAGGTTGGGTCTTGCTCTTTCAGCTTAATCAGTGCATCAAGCACCATCATATCCCGGCCTTCCGGGTTATCCAGTGTGTAATCCTGCATGCGCGGCGCTTGGTCGACATCAGGGTTATAACGATAGATTGAAAATACTAACTTCTTCATCGCTGTCAGCCCTCTTAGTACGTACGTGCTTTCGGTGGGAAAGCGTCACGGAACTTAGGTTCCAGATTTACTTTACGTTTAAACATCGATTCGGTATCCGGTGTATAAACGCTGTGACATAACCAGTTCTCATCATCCCGATCTGGGAAGTCAAAACGGGCATGAGCACCACGACTTTCGGTACGGTAATTCGCCGCTGCAGCAGTTGAGAAAGCCGTTTCCATCAGGTTGTCTAGTTCCAAACACTCAATACGCTGGGTATTGAAATCTGAACTCTTGTCATCCAAACGGGCATATTTTAAGCGCTCACGAATTTCTTTAAGCTCTTGTAAACCTTCTGCCATGGCAGCACCTTCACGGAATACCGAGAAGTTAAGTTGCATACACTGCTGTAAATCTTTCTTGATTTGAACCGGATCTTCGCCTTGGCCTGGTTTTGATGCTTCCCAGCGCTGTACACGTGCTAGCGAAGCGTCTAAATCAGATTGCGAAGCAGGACGTGCTTCGGCAGTAGCAGCTAAAGCTTCACCTAAGTGTAAGCCAGTAGCGCGACCAAATACCACTAAGTCTAGCAACGAGTTACCGCCTAAACGGTTAGCACAATGTACAGATACGCAAGCAATTTCGCCACAAGCAAATAGACCAGCAACCACGGTTTCAGAACCGTCCGCTTTAGGATGGATAACTTGGCCATGTACGTTGGTTGGAATACCACCCATCATATAGTGACAAGTAGGAATTACTGGAATAGGCTCTTTTACCGGATCAACATGAGCAAAAGTACGTGACAGTTCACAAATACCTGGTAAACGGCTTTCTAAAACTTCAGCACCTAAATGGTCAAGTTTCAGTTTGATATGCGGG
>CAZNXI010000261.1:0-3277 GCA_964577005.1 uncultured Rheinheimera sp. | reverse complement strand
GGTACTTTTGCCGCTACCTTTATTGCGGCCCAAATTAGTGCT
Source organism: uncultured Rheinheimera sp. (assembly GCA_964577005.1). Lineage (GTDB taxonomy): Bacteria > Pseudomonadota > Gammaproteobacteria > Enterobacterales > Alteromonadaceae > Alishewanella. Next base: position 3,235 of record CAZNXI010000261.1, on the reverse strand, counting down.
CAGCATCTGGCCATTTTCTTTGCGCTGTTTATGGGTTATGTGGCGCTGAATATGTTAAGACCGAAAAAAGCCGCAGAAGTCAGCGCCAAAACCATCGCTAAAGCGGAATTGACCAGCGTCGGTGGCGGCATTGGTGTGGTCTCGGCGTTGGTGTCTATTGGCGGTGGCTCACTCACCGTGCCCTATTTAAGTTGGCGCGGTATTGCCTTAAAAAATGCTATCGGTACTTCTGCGGCCGTAGGCTTACCCATTTCACTAGCCGGAGCGCTAGGCTATTTGCTACAAAGCCAACCAGGATTAGACTTACCTTGGGCGGTGGGTATGGTGTACTTGCCTGGCGTGTTATTGATGTCTGCTGCCAGTTTTCTCTCAGCCCCAGTTGGCGCCAAACTCGCCCATAAATTGCCGGTGGCAGTGTTAAAAAAGGTGTTTGCCGTATTGCTGATCTTGCTCAGTTTAAAAATGCTGCTGTCGGTGGTGTAGGTTTTTTTGCACAGGAGGCGACAGCACACAGCATTGACCACCCCTAATCCACGACAGCTTTTCTCTGCTCTGACTTCATAGCAATCAAGCTGCCGGGCTATTAACAACTCTGAGTTTGAAACCCACGTTAACTTTGGAGAATTGTCGATTTAAACGCATAGCTAGACTTCACCTTCCAAGCGTTTGAATATTTCGCCATTCCTTTATATCTTCTTCATTATCAATAATGAATGCTCCGTGATCACGAGTCCAATATGCAAACACCGCATCACGAATAATCTCATCCTCAATCTTAAAATAGTTCTCCCTCTCGAGATATTTTAAAAATTCGTGAGTTGCGTCAAAAGCCTCCACGCCAGCTTGCTGAAACAGAAGTCTACCGCCACCAAAATTGTCATAGAGATAGGTGTTATATTTCCAACCCGCCAACAGAAATGTGGCGAAAAATTCAGGATCCATGTTCTCCATTGAATCGTCGCCATTCGCTTTCATATCTTGTATTTTTAAGCGGATATTTGCTTGGACAATCCTCAGCTCTTCTTTAGTCGGGGTAATCAACGCTGTTCTGGACTCAAAGTACTTAGCTATTGCCGGCGACACGAATAACTGACCTGGGGTTTTGGACTGAGCCAACTCAGCTGCAGTAACATTCACCTCGCCTACTCGTCCAATTATCCGTTGCCCATCATTGCTATGAGCCATGGCCGATACCAATATCAGCATCAATGTAACCAGAATTCCTTTCATATACCCACGCATAATGTCTCCTGTGACGTTTCGTTGGTCACTTTAGAACGCCTAAGCTTTCCAACCATGTAAAGCTCTATTATCTTTTGTAAATAATACAAAACTATCTAATAACATAACCACAATCAACATATTCTTTGGCGAGTTTCAAAATAGCCTGCAGCAAGCGAGGAAATTATGAAGTAAGCCCCTAGCCATCAATGCGACTAAGGGCGCTAGCAAGAGTGGCTTAACGAATATCCAATACTAAGACACCGCGAGCGGGTACGCTAAGCTGGGTATCCAGTTGCATCTTTTCGCCACTTAGCACCTCTAAGGCGGTTTTACCGGCGGGTAATACCTGCCGAAACCGACTTAAATCCAGCGTAACGGCGTCGTGTTGCTTATTCATCACTACCATCACTGTTTGCTGGTCGTTATAGCGAAAATAGGTGTAGGTGCCTCGATCTGGGGCAAAGTGCAGCAGTTTGCCCTGATGAATGGCAGTAGCGGTTTTGCGCCAATTTAGTAATCGGCTGACCAGTTGCTGTGCCATGCGCTGGGTATCCGATAACCCTGCGCCAGTAAAAGCATTCACTTCATCCCCTGCCCAACCTCCGGGGAAATCGGCTCGCACCTTGCCATCATCACGATGCGGTGGACTGGTCATGGCCAGCTCAGTGCCATAAAACAATTGCGGAATGCCGCGCATGGTAAACAGATAGCTTAGTGCCATCCGAAATAGGTCTTGATCTTCACCTAGCACTGAAAATAAACGGGCAGTGTCATGGTTACCTTCAAAGATCACCAGATTAAAGGGGTTGGCGTAAATATGGTCATTACTGAGCATTTCATACAGACGGATCCAGCCGCCATTCCAGTTTTCTGGCTCAACCAGCGCTTTTAACAAGGCATCGTATAGCGGAAAATCTAACATCGAAGGGGTATAAGACACATAACCATCTTTATTTTGCTTGCCCGCCTGCCAGTAGGACACAATTAGCGGATTGGGGCTCCACTCTTCACCCACAATATTAAAGTTAGGATATTCCTGCATAATGCGCCGGCCCCACTCGCTTAAAAAGACTTTATCGGCATAAGAATAGGTATCTTCGCGAATACCCGACAAGCCAGCATACTCCACCCACCAAATGCTATTTTGAATAAGATAGGTTGCTAATCTGGGGTTACGCTGATTCAGATCCGGCATGGTGTCGACAAACCAGCCATCAGTGAAGACGGCACGATCAATGTCGGCCGCATAAGGGTCCTGAATCGTGCTGCGGTTATGATTAGTTGGCACAAAGTTGCCCTTGCCATCGCCGCTGGGGAAGTTTAGCCAGTCTTTAGCCGGCAAGTCCTGCATCCACCAATGATTACTACCAATATGGTTAACGATAATATCCTGAATCACCTTAATCCCCAGCTTGTTGGCTGCTACAACAAAGTCACGGAATTGTGCATTACTGCCAAAGCGCGGATCGACTCGATAAAAATCGGTAGCAGAATAACCATGGTAAGAAAAGGCAGGCTGATTATTTTCAGTTAGTGGCGTGGGCCACACCGCCGTAATACCCAGTTGCTGCAAATAGGGTAACGCCTTAAGCATACCGGCTAGATCACCGCCATGCCGACCATTGTCATCTTGTCGGTTCGCCCGCTCCAGCATTTCGGGTAGGCTGTCATTGCTTGGGTCACCATTTACAAAACGATCGGGCGTAATCAGATAAATGGCATCGCTGGGTGCAAAACCCTGTCGCTGTGCCGAATCCGCACTGCGTGAGAGTAACGGATAATCCCATTGCTGTATGAGCTGTTCGCCCTGAAAGAATTGCAGCGCCAAGGTGCCAGCTACTGCGGCTGGCGTAAGCGTCAGTTCAACAAATAGATAATTAGGGTTATCAGTACGATGCACCGCACTGATGCTCACACCGCGATAGTCTAGCTTAGGGGTTAACTCGGCGAGCTTATCGCCATAGAGCATCAGTTCAACCGTGGGATGCTGCATACCAACCCACCAGTTAAG
>CAZNXI010000260.1:0-3326 GCA_964577005.1 uncultured Rheinheimera sp. | reverse complement strand
TGCTGATAAAACACCGACAAGGGAATAGCCGCCACCTTATGCTGTACCGTAAGCCATTGGCAGAACTCAATATCAGTGAGATCGGGGGCAATAGCACGGTAATCGACCAGCTGAAAATAGGTGCCTTGACAGGGCAACAGCTGCAAACGACTTTCCGCCAATTGCTGCGCAAAAAAGTCACGTTTTTGCTGATAAAACGCCCCCAAGCCACTCACCTGCTCAGGCTGCGACGCCAACATATCAGCAATGGCATATTGCGCTGGGGTAAAGCTAGCAAAGGTCACATATTGATGGATCTTACGAAACTCCGCCGTTAACGCCGCTGGGGCAATGGCATAACCCAGCTTCCAACCCGTCACATGAAAGGTTTTACCAAAAGACGACACCACCACAGTACGTTCGGCCAAGGCGGCAAAACAATGCGCACTGAGCTGTGGCTTGGCATCAAATACCATATGTTCATACACTTCATCGCTAATACAATATAAGCCGTGCTGACAAACCAACTGCTCAAGTGCCCGCCAATCAGTTTGGCTAAACACCATACCCGTTGGATTATGCGGGCTATTAACAATAATTAAACGAGTACGCGGCGTTATGGCTGCTGTCACTTGCTGCCAGTCAACTTGATAATCGGGCGCTTCCAAACGCAAATGTACTGGTATGCCGCCGGCCAGCTGAATGGCTGGGCTGTAGCTATCATAGGCGGGATCAAACAAAATGACTTCATCACCCTGCTGTACCAGCATTTGAATCGCCACAAATAACGCCTCAGTTGCACCCGAGGTTACGGTAATCTCTGTGTCTGCACTCACCTGACGCTGATAGCAGCGTGTGGTTAAGGCCGCAATTTGTTCGCGCAATACCAGCACACCAGGCATAGGCGCATATTGATTTAACCCCGCGTGACTATGCTCAGCTAAGCGCGCCAGCAAGCGGCTATCGGCAGGAAAGTCTGGAAAACCCTGAGATAAATTAATGGCTTGATGTTGCGCGGCTAAGTGCGACATCTGACTAAAAATGGTGGTACCCACCGCAGGTAACTTGGAGATAATCGACATAGGAAGAGAAACAGTTGCGAAAACCTGCATCAATGCTATCATTTGGCTAGTTTTAAGTATAGACATCTAAACGTTCAAACGTATATACCCCTCATCCTTGAAGATACGGGGGTGTTGTCTGCTGTTACCTTAACGCCGACAAAGCTAACAAAATGAATATTCAAAACAAGGTTGCGCTTACAGCAGCCAAGATGTCGCAATCAGGTCTTACAAATATGAATCATATGACACATATACAACAGCTTAACCCCAATGCCGTAGCACTCTGTAGTCTAGGGCGCTGGATCGCGAGCCGCAATTGGGTACCTGCTACCGGCGGCAACTTTTCTATTCGCCAAGATGAAAACACCGCTTTAGTGACTGCCTCAGGCCGTGACAAAGGCGAACTTAGCCCGCAAGATTTGCTGCCGGTAAGCTGGCAGCAAGAGCAACTGTTTAGCCCGCTTGGCACGCCTTCGGCTGAAACAGCCTTACATGCTCAGTTATATCAATTAGATCCCGCGATAAAAGTGGTGCTACATACGCACTCCGTTGCTGCGACGGTATTTTCCCGCATTATCAGCAGTGAACAGTATTTGTTTAGCGGCTATGAAATGCAAAAGGCCATAACTGGCGTAAATAGTCATGAGCAAAGCTTACCGCTGGCTATTTTCGATAATACGCAAGACATTCCAGCACTGGCACAACAGGTAAAACACTGCTGGCAAGCTAAGCCACTGAATTTTGGTTTATTAGTACGTGGCCATGGCCTATATGTCTGGGGTTATAGTCTGGAGCAAGCAAAAAGACATTTAGAAGGCTGGGAATTTCTTATAAACTGCGAGCTTGAACGTATTAAATTAACAGGAAAGCCGTGAAGTACTCCGCCATTATTACCGATATCGAAGGTACAACTAGCCGCATTAGTTTTGTGACCGAGGTGTTGTTTCCTTATGCTCGGCAGCATTTACCTGCCTTTGTACGCAGTCAGTGCCAGCAACCTGAAGTTGCGCAAGAACTTGCCGCAGTGCGCCAGCAGTTACAACAGCCTGAGGCTGATATCGAGCAATGTATTAGCGCCCTGCTGAGCTGGTTGGACGCAGACCAAAAAATTACCCCACTAAAAAGCCTACAAGGTATGATTTGGCGCGCAGGCTACGAGCAAGGCCATTTCACCGGCCACCTCTATCCCGATGTGGTAGCACAGTTACAGGCTTGGCATGCGCAAGGCATTAAGCTGTATATCTATAGCTCTGGCTCAGTCGCCGCGCAGCAGTTACTGTTTCAGTACAGTGATGCTGGCGATCTTACGCCGCTGCTAAGTGGCTATTTTGATACCCGCATTGGCGCGAAACGTGAACTCTCAAGTTATGCCGCCATTTTACAACAACTACAACTACCGCCAAATCAGGTGTTGTTTTTATCCGATGTCGTAGCCGAGCTGGATCCGGCGAGAGAGCTGGGTATGGCTACAGTACAATTAATCCGCGAGCAGCAAGCCGCTGGCGATCATGCTATCGCGCACGATTTTTATCAGATAGAGGTATAACGCATGAGCACATTACGCATTTTTTCGGTAAATCAACCGCAACAAGCCTGCCTGCATACCGATAACGCAGCGCTTATTGCAGAAAAACTACAGCAAAAAGGCGTACGTTTTGAACAATGGCAAGCTTCAGCCCCGATTAGCGCCGATAGCACTGCCGAGCAGGTACTCGCAGCCTATGCCGACGATATAACGCGCTTAAAACAGCAGCAAGGCTATATTACCGTTGATGTGATTTCCTTAAGCCCAACCCACCCAGACAAAGCCGCACTGCGGCAAAAGTTTTTGGATGAACATATTCATACCGAAGATGAAGTACGGTTTTTTGTGCGCGGCCAAGGCTTATTTTGTCTGCACTTAGGCGATGAGGTGTATCAAGTACTCTGCCAACAAAATGATTTAATCAGTGTGCCGGCCAATACGCCACACTGGTTTGATATGGGCACTGAGCCTGATTTTACTGCCATCCGCTTGTTTAATAATAGCGAAGGCTGGGTTGCACACTTTACCGGCGCCAGCTTATCGCGGCAATTCCCTTTATTGAACTAAACACTGCTTAGCTGCTCTAAAACAGGGCAGCAGGCAAGCATGGCAAGACGACAAGTAAAAATACAGAAATAATGCTAAAACAGCACAGTATGCGCACTTATCTAATTTATAGGGTAAAATGCACAGGCATTTGTGCTGTTTTCAGATAATGGTTCAGCTCTTGCAGTAAATTTGTCATACTTTAATGCTAT
>CAZNXI010000259.1:0-3335 GCA_964577005.1 uncultured Rheinheimera sp. | reverse complement strand
CGCGAAAAGTAGAGGGTTGCGTTGTTAAATCCCATTTGGATCTGAGTTGTTCGACTCATAATTTTTTAACTGTTTTTTTAACACAATTGATAACAAGATGGCAGCAACTGTCAAACCAATAATAATCCCTATCCAAAACCCATGAACACCCATCGCCGGCACTATATAATCAGTTAGACCAAGTGTATAACCCAACCCAAACCCGACAGGCCAATAAGATAAAAAGGTAATGTAAAAGGTGGGTTTGGTAATTTTCATCCCGCGCAGAATTGACGCGCAAATGACCTGAATAGAGTCAGTTATCTGATAGATACACGCCAACAGTAATAGTGATGACGCGAGCGCGATAACTTCTGCGCTGCCTGTGTAAATCGAGGCAATTTGCTCTCTAAACAACAAAGTGAGTAGGGCGGTAATCGCAGACATCGCTATACCTAAGATGATTGACGTCCCGACAGCTTTCTTTAATTCACCGAATTCTTGTTGTCCGATTAGATGCCCAGATCGTATGAGAGCCGCCATGCCGAGCGACAACGGCAACATAAAGACAATGGCACTGTAGTTATGTGCTACTTGATGTCCGGCCACCATAATGGGGCCTAAGTGCACAATGACCAGGGGGATACAGGCAAAGAGTGTAACTTCAAAAAAAATCGAGCAGGCGATAGGGGTGCCGATGCGAATAATTTGCCATTGATCTTTGACACTCAGCCAGAGGGTTTTCGGCCAGTGCCGATAAGGGCGGGTGCTACGGCTGGTATAACCATAAATCAGCATAGCAATAAACATAGCACAGAACACCAAGCTGGTGGCCACGCCGCAACCGGCACCGCCTAGGGCGGGCATGCCGAATTTACCGTAAATAAAAATATAGTTAGCGGGGATATTCACTAATATGCCAACAAAGGCAATCCACATGCTGGCTTTGGTATTGCCCAGTCCCTCAAATAAATTGCGCATAACCATATAACCGGCGGCAGGGAATAAACCGAAGCTGACGTAATAGAGGTACTCTAAGGTTTTCTCGCGCAGCGCTGCATCCATATTCAGTTTGGCCAGCGGAATATCAGCAAACAGCATCAACACAAATAATATTACCGCTAACAGCAAACCCAAATAGAGCCCTTGTAACGTAAAGTGACTGACATCTTGTGTTTGTTTACTGCCATAGAACTGGGCAATAATAGGGGTCAATGCTAATAATAGCCCTTGCATGGTCAATACCACGGGTAGCCATAAGCCAGATGCGACGGCAATGGCGGCCATGTCCATGGCGCTGTATCGGCCTGCCATTACGGTATCAACAAAATACATTAAGGTTTGCGTTAGCTGTGCTAACACAATGGGCCCAGATAGTTTTAGGATGGTTCTGGCTTCAAAGCGGGAAAAGGGTAACATGGTGACCGTTCTATTTTATAACGCGATTTAAAGCGCGCAATTTATCACATTTGAGGTTTTATGTTTACTGGAATAGTGCAAAGCAGTGCGACGATCGGCCAAATTGACGATTTGCCAGGCTTACGTCGATTTAAGCTGCAGGTTGCTCCGCAATTTTTACAACAGTTACAGCGTGGTGCCAGTATCGCCATTAATGGTACCTGCCTAACTGCCACCGACTTTGATAGCGCGGCGGGCTGGGTGTATTTTGATGTGATTGCCGAGACCTTAGCAAAAACCAATTTAGGCTTATTGCAAGTTGGTAGTAAAGTGAATTTTGAGCGCTCCTTACGGTTTGGTGATGAGATTGGTGGGCACATTGTGTCTGGCCATATTCAAGGTACGGCAGAATTAGTGGCAAAACAGCAAGATGCTCAAAATTGCCATTTGCAGCTGCGCCTGGATCCAGAGTTGTTGGCGTATGTGCAACCTAAAGGCTTTATTGCGGTAGAAGGCTGTAGTTTAACGGTCGGCGAGGTGGATGCGACAGGCTTTAGTTTGTATCTGATCCCAGAAACCTTAGCGCTTACCACCTTGGGCGAGAAGCAGGTAGGCGATAAGCTGAATATCGAGTTAGATCAGCAAACGGTGACCATTATTCGAACGGTGGAACGGGTGCTGGCTGAGCGATTGGCCAAGTAAAATAACAGGCGCTGCATTAACGCAGGGCAGCGAGTGCTCAGCAGAGGCTTGAGTCTTGCTGTTGCTTTGTTGCTAGGTGCGGCTGTTGGTTGCTAGTAGTACTGCTCGTCGTCGGCATCGACAAACACTTGCACCTTATGCTGCAGATCATCTTTATGAACCCGAATATGCATGGGGTTACAGCAGTTGCTGCAATCTTCGACATAATCTTGATCTTCATCGCTGGCTTCAATGCAAATATCGGTTTGGTAGCCACAGAAGGGGCAGCTGACGCTTTGGAAAATCGGTTTCATTATTACCTCCAATGCCGGTAGCTTAAGTTGCCAATTACGTGCAACTTCGCTTGCGCATATAGTATTTATAATACAAAGCGCGTATTTTGCCAGTTTAGTACGGTGCGCTTTGCTGACTGTTATAATGCCGGTTAATACGATGCTATCGCCACGTTCGGCTTATGCTTGTTTTGTCTTTTTAAGTGGCGAGTGCGTTTCAGTTAAGTTAGCCGTGGCAGATATCTGCTAAAGGAGTTTTTTATTTTAGCATTGAGTGCACGACAACGACTTTGGGCCGCGATTGGCTTATTAAGTGCGTGGTTAATCATTACCAGTGTGCTGTTGTATCGGTTTGGTTTTGCCCATTATGGCACCTTTGATGCTGAGCAGCAGTGGCACTATGGTACCGCGGCCATTACGTTGCCGCAGCTCAACATCCCTGTTGAACAGGGCTGGCAAGTGGTGCATGTATTAGATAAACACTGTGGTTGCTCACGGTTTGCCCGTTCGCATGTCGATCTGTTTGCTGATAACTATCAAGTACCAAGCAGTCGTCAGCATTATCTTTCTGCAGACGTTATCGCCAAAGCGGGCTTGATGATCCCCGCTGTGCCAGCCGTACTGTTATTTGACAATGGTCAATTGATGTATGCCGGGCCTTACGCCAGTGGTCCGTTATGCAGTACTAATGACAGTTTTTTAACCAGTTTGTTGAGCCGACAAGTTGCCTTAAATGGCTTGTGGTTAAATGGCGAAAGCAAAGCCTGTCGTTGTCTGGTAAGCCCAGACGCTTAGTGATAGTATAGCGCTGCTTTTTTTACTTCAGTTGTCAACGTTCTGCAGATGGCTTTTCGTTTAAGCCATTAACTGCACAGCAAGATGCTGAATTTCTTTTCTTAATTAAACAAGTGACCCTTGGTTCGGGCCACCACTGTATAAGGATTTATCATGCCAGTTATTACTCTGCCAGACGGCAGCCAGCGC
>CAZNXI010000258.1:0-3335 GCA_964577005.1 uncultured Rheinheimera sp. | reverse complement strand
GGAATATCTAGAGCTGCAACAATCGCAACAGCAACGTGATGCACAACGTCAGCTTTTAGAATATCAGGTCGCCGAGTTAGATCAGTTTGCGCCGCAAGTCGACGAATTCCAACAACTGGAAATCGAGCATAGTCGATTAAGTCATGGCAATACCCTACTGACCCAAAGTCAAGCCTGCCTGCTACAACTCTATGATGGCGATGATCATACTATTTACCGAGCGTTATCCCAGGTTAGCCAGCAATTAGAACAATTAGTCTGTTTAGATCCCGCACTCAAAGAAGTGCAGCAGATGCTGAATGACGCCTTAATGCAAACCGAAGAAGCCAGCCGTGAGTTACGCCGTTATGCCGATAAAGTTGAACTAGACCCTGAACGCTTACAATGGATCGATGAACGGCTTGGGTTATGGTTAAACTTAGCGCGTAAACATCAAGTTAGCTATGAAGAATTACCTAATCTGCATGCACAGTTAGCCCAACAATTGGCGCAGCTAACGGATTCAGATAGTCGGTTAAACGAACTGCAACTTGCTATCACGCAAGCAGAAAAAGCTTATCAAATCGCCGCAACTAAGCTTACTGATGCCAGAAAAGAAGCCGCTATCGAGTTAAGTTCGCTCATTGCACATAATATGCATGAGCTGAGCATGGCCAATGCCCGTTTTGCCATTAATGTGCAAAGCCAAGCACTGGCGTTTGCTAATGCACATGGTCTCGATCTAGTGAGTTTCGAGGTGTCGACCAATCCTGGCCAACCACTGCAAGCCTTAAGTAAAGTGGCTTCAGGTGGCGAGTTATCTCGCATCAGTTTAGCCATTCAAGTGATCTTAGCGGATAAAATCACCACACCTACCCTGATTTTTGATGAAGTAGACGTTGGCATCAGTGGGCCTGTTGCTGCAGGTGTTGGCCGTTTATTACGGCAACTTGGCCAAAGTACACAAATAATCTGTGTCACGCACTTACCACAGGTTGCCAGCCAAGGTCATCAACAATTATTTGTAGAAAAATATACCGATGGACAAGCGACCGAAACCCGTATGCGACAACTGCAAGATGAAGAGCGTATTCAAGAAATCGCTCGCTTATTAGCAGGAGAAAATATCAGCGCTAACGCCTTGGCCAATGCGCGGGAACTTTTATGTTCACCTGTAGTCTGAAACAGGGTTTTTCAGCAGGCCGATCATAGGGTATGATGACGCCATTACATTAGAATTGATACAGAACTTGATGATATCTATGAAAGCAGTACTAAAAGTGGCACTTTTAACGGCCGTACTCAGCTCAGTGAGTGCTTGTAGTAGTTGGGTTTACCGGATCGATATCCCACAAGGCAACTTTTTAGAACAAAAAGATGTTGATAAATTGCGTATTGCCATGACCAAAGAGCAAGTAATTTTTGTGTTAGGTAATCCTGTGGCGGCCAATCCGTTTGACAATGATACTTGGCATTATTTTTATGCGCTTAAAAGTGGCAGTGGTAATGATTTTGAGAAACGTTTAGTGGTGCAATTTCAAGATGGCCGCTTAAGTGACATAAGTGGTGATTTTGCCAAAGGCGCCGATTTTGACAAGCCTTTAGATATTTAAGCTGCTCCCCTACATACAGGCCAGTCTAGCGTCAAGTTACGTTGGCGCTAGACTATGCTTAGAAGACTTAATACCCCGATATTACTTAGCCTGCCTAGTCTGTTGCTTTGACTTCGTTTGAAGCATCATTCGTTGCTTTTAGTTCATTAGGCCTGCCACCTGTTGTTTTATCTGCTCTGCCCTCTTCTTTGGCCTTTTCGGCACGACGACGCCGTAAATCTTTTGGATCAGCAATTAGAGGTCGATAAATTTCAATCCGATCACCCTCTTTGAGGCTGTCATCTAGTTTCACCGGACGACTCCAGATCCCAACTTTTTGATTGGCTAAATCAATAGTAGGAAACTGCTGCAAAATTCCAGACTGGCGAATAACTTGCTCGACACTTGCAGTACGGCTAACTGACAAGGTTAGCAAGGCTTGGCGCTCTGGCAAGGCGTAAGCCACCTCAACCGTAATTTTGTCATTAACCGCCTCACCGGCACTGCTATTAACCATAAACCTGTTTTGCCCTTTCAGTAAATGCATTCACCATAGCCGCAGTGAGCTCTTGAAAGATTTTCCCGAACGCAAACTGCACAATACGATTCGAAAATTCAAACTCTAACTGCAAAATGACTTTACACGCTTGTTCATTTAACGGCTGAAACTGCCAACCACCACGCAAATACTTAAAAGGCCCATCAATAAGTTGCATATCAATACGTTGATAAGGCACTAAAAAATTACGCGTGGTAAAAGATTGGCCAATACCTGCCTTGGAAACATGCAACTTTGCCACCATTTCTTGCGCAGATTGGCTAACAATAGTTGCAGCCGTACAACCTGGTAAAAATTGCGGATAGTCTGGCACACCGTTTACGAGGTCAAACATCTGTTGCGCGCTGTAAAAAACCAAGGCACTGCGCTCAATTTGTGGCATACTCACTCCCCTTACATCAGGCTGCAGATTGTAACAGAAGAACACGGAGCAACAAAGTTGCACAGTGCCGCAGCTAACGCATACCGATAGATTAAGCTCGCTTGTCAGCTTTTAAAAAAGTGAATTATGAGTAAAAAACAAACGAACAAAAAGCAAAACAGCACCATTGCTTTAAACAGAAAAGCCCGGCATGAATATTTTCTGGAAGATCGCTTTGAAGCAGGTATCAGTCTTCAAGGCTGGGAAGTTAAAAGTATTCGCTTGGGCAAAGTGAATCTATCCGATTCCTATGTCGTGATTAATGATGGCCAAGCCTATCTGTTTGGTGCGCAAATTCAACCATTAAACAGTGCGTCGTCCCATGTGATTTGCGATCCTGAACGTAGCCGTAAGCTATTATTGCATAAACGCGAATTAGACAAACTAATTGGTTCCAAAGAGCGTGACGGCTATACCTTAATTGCGACAGCCATGTATTGGAAAGCCTGCTGGGTAAAACTGGAATTTCATCTGGCAAAAGGTAAAAAGAGCTTTGATAAGCGTGACGATATTAAAGATCGCGATTGGTCACGAGAGAAAGAGCGCATGATGAAACATTCCAAACGCTAATATTGCTACAGTCAGACACTTGCACATTGTTTATGCAGCCAGTTGAAAGCCTCTGGCTATTTGCTTACTGGCAGCGTACAATACGATTTCACTCAAGGTGTAAGTGATTTACCTCAGAATTCGGGGCTGATTCTGGATTCGACGGGATTCACGAACTCTTAGGTGCATGCCGAGGTGCGGTAGGCCTCGTAAAAAAACCGCAAAAAACTAGTCG
>CAZNXI010000257.1:0-3355 GCA_964577005.1 uncultured Rheinheimera sp. | reverse complement strand
ACGATGGTAGTGTGGCATTCGCCATGCGAGAGTAGTACACCGCCAGGCACCTCATTCAATAGAAAAGCCCTACTCGAAAGAGTGGGGCTTTTTGTTTGGCTGTGATTCTGGTGGTATATTGCTCGAGCTGGGCGAACCCATGCGAGAAAAATGCCGGGAGCATTTTCACGTGTAGCATCCACAATAATTTCTGGAGACTATACTGTTAATCAGGGCTAGGAAAGTTAAGGTCTAATAATTATTGTGAGCTCTTTGCTGCGGTAGCATTTTTGAAATAGTAACAGGGAGGCTGCGCAGGCTGAGTTGGAAAAAAAGACGTGATCATCGACGCAGGTTAAAAATTGCTTCTCAGCAGAAGTCGCTGCACCGATCCCTTTGTTACTTTAAAAACATTACGAATATGTATGTCGCTTGAGTATTAACTGAAGCTTACTTCGTTTTCTGGTATAAGTATTTGCGCTTGTTGTCAGTGAGCTTTAGAATTGCGCGTACTTAGATAATCGGTCTTGCTATGCATATTTTATATAATCAGCCTGCTGAGGCATTCTCTACTTTTCGTCTGCATAATAAGCTCTCAGAAGTTATCCTAATTGACGAGCTATCTGACCTTGCTCTAGTAGATGCACAACAGCCCCCTGTAATTATAGGAGAAGGTAGTAATACTGTCTTCCTTGCATCTCAGGTTCGCCCACTACTACGCTTTCTGGCCAAATCAAGAACCGTTACTGCTGATAATTCTCAGCATCTTGAATTACATGTTGAAGCAGGGCATAACTGGCATGAATTAGTGACTTGGGCGGTAACGCAGCAACTATGGGGAATTGAGAATCTTGCGTTAATCCCAGGGTCTGTTGGTGCTGCACCTGTTCAGAACATAGGTGCTTATGGTGTTGAGTTTTCCGATGTATGTCGCTATGTTGATTTTTATGATTGGCAAGATCGCAAAGTTATTCGGTTAGACAATAACGCCTGCCAGTTTGCGTATCGGGATAGTGTTTTCAAACAGCAATTACAAGGTAAAGGCATTATTGTTGCTGTTGGTTTAGTCCTATTTAAAGATCCAAAACCAGTTGTAACTTACCCCGGATTAGATACCTTACCCACTTTTACTACGTTAGAACAAATCTATCAGCAGGTTATTGCTATACGCCAAGCAAAATTACCAGACTATAAGGTCATTGCCAACTGTGGTAGTTTTTTTAAAAATCCTGTTATTAGTGAATCGCACTATCAACTATTGCAAAGTTCTTTTGCAAAGATCCCAGGCTTTAGTGTAGAGAGTGGTATTAAAGTACCTGCAGCTTGGCTAATCGATCAGGCTGGTTTTAAAGGTTATAAGTACCAAAACTTAGGCTGCTATGAGCGGCAGCCCTTAGTACTTGTTAATTACGGTGGTGCAGAGGGGCCTGCTCTTTTAGTCTTAATTAATTTAATCCGAAAAACCATAGAAACACAATTTGGTATTTTATTAGAACCCGAAGTACGTTTATTGGACAGTAATGGACAGCACTATGTCGAAAGCTAGTTTGCAAATACAACGTCAAATACTTTCGGAACTGGCTGATGGTCGTTTTCATTCAGGACAAAAATTAGCTGATAAATTTGGCGTCAGTCGAACTGCAATAGCTAATTATATGCAAGAACTTGCTCAACTAGGTTTGGATATATACAAGGTAAAAGGCAAAGGTTATGGCTTAGTAGCACCGCTACTTTTATTAGATGCACTCCAGATAAAACAATTTCAATCTGCAACGGCAGCGCCAGTTTTTGTACAGCACATCACTGATTCGACAAATTTGCAACTTATGCAAAAACTCAACATGACTACTTCTATCGTTAAAGCGACAGTTATTGTTGCCGAAGCGCAAACAGCGGGGCGCGGACGACGCGGTCGCACATGGTATTCTCCTTACGGTAGTAATTTATATTTTAGTTATTACTGGCGATTAGAACAAGGAGTTCAAGCCGCGATGGGATTAAGCTTAGTTGCAGGTTGTGCGCTTTGTTGTTTACTTAGACATGAGTATCAGGTAGATGCGAAGCTTAAATGGCCAAATGATATTTATGTCGATAATCGCAAACTCGCTGGCGTTTTGGTTGAGTTGGTGGGACAAGCCGATGCAGCATGTAATGTGATTATCGGTATTGGCTTAAATATTGCGTTACCAGAATCAGCCAAGCAATATATCGGTCAGCCTTATGCTGATCTTAAGCAGTCCTCTGGAATGTCGATTGATCGCAATAAATTAATTGTGCAATTGCAAAACGAATTAACGATGGCTCTTAGTAAATTTGAGTTGCAAGGCTTTAAACCGTTTCAGGAAGTATTTAATCAGCATGACTTATTTTCAGGACGTATGGTAGAGATTAGTGGTACGACTGCTGCAAGTGGCATCTGTTTAGGTGTTGATGAAAATGGTGCCATTTTATTAGAAAAAGACGGAAGGGTGCAGGCTTTTTTTGGTGGTGAATTAACATTAAGGGCGAGTGAATAATGTATCTGTTATTGGATATAGGCAATTCTCGAATTAAAGCTGTGTGTTATAGCAATGGTCTATTTACAACATTGACTGAAGTTAGCGCTGCGGCCTTTAAAAACCAACCATGGCAAGCAGTATACGTCGCTAGCGTAGCAGCTGAAGAAAAAATTAGCCTTTTACAGCAGCATTTAGAATTAACAAAGATCCCATGGCATCTACTACATAGTGAAGCAAGTGCTTTCTCATTGATAAATTGTTACCAAAATCCTGAGAGACTTGGCGTGGATCGTTGGCTCGCTATGCTAGGTGCGACCAGCTTGTTTGCTAATACGGATCTATTGATTGTCGATGCTGGGACTGCTCTTACGTTGGACTGGGTAAGCCAGACGCAACAACACTTAGGGGGGTGGATTATTCCTGGTGTGAAATTACAACAAGAAGCAGTAATCAGTAATACAGCTAAAGTACTTAGTCGGCCGGGTGTGGCTAATGCGCTAAGCCTTGGTACTGATACACACAGTTGCGTGGAAAATGGTGCTCTAGCGGCTGTTTCAGGTGCTATTCGGCTTGGCTGGCAACTCAAACCCGCTAAGCACCTAGTATTAACTGGTGGTGATGCCGATAAGATTGCAACATACTTAACAGATCTTCCTATCTATCACGATCCTTTGTTGATATTTCGAGGAGTGGCACGTTATATCGATAGATAGTCGCTATATTGAACAACAAATAGCCGTTCAGTAAACAAATTTAGCTTTTTTCCACTTTTCTAGTTGCGCACTATCCTGCATTCTACTAGAATTCGCACCCACTGACGTAGTGCCGCTTTAGCTCAGTTGGTAGAGCAACTGACTTGTAATCAGTAGGTCATCCGT
>CAZNXI010000256.1:0-3382 GCA_964577005.1 uncultured Rheinheimera sp. | reverse complement strand
TTCAATATACAAATAAGTCCCCTCTTTGCGAGGGCTACGATAAACAGTACATAACATAGAATAAAACTACTTCACTAACTTGCCTAACAGATAGCAAGACTATAACATGAAGCGCATGTATAACGCTGCCACAGCAGTGATAATAATAGCAAAAGCGCTGAATTTTTATGTCTGATCACTCCTTAGAGCTAAAGGGCAGTTTATTCCCTTTGTCCGTGTTACATTGTACTGATCTCAGTGTGAAAACGCTTGGCCCGCTGTTAGCGGCAAAACTTGCACAAGCGCCTGGTTTTTTTTACCAGGCCCCCATAGTGCTCAACTTGCAAGATTGCCAAGCTGAACCTGACTTTGCAGCATTGAAACAGTTATTTGCAGAGCTAAAGTTGGTGTTAGTTGGCGTTACTGGTGCTGATGCCGCGATTAAAACCGCAGCACAACACGCGGGTCTGGCCGTGCTGCAAGCAGGTAAAGCTGCGGCGGCAAAATCGGCAAGCAATGATGCCAATACCAGAAATGCGTTTGCCTCGGCACCAGCAGCCCCCTCGCCGGTCGTTGTAACACCACCGGCAATGATGGACACTAAGGTTGTAGAGCAAACGGTAAGGTCTGGCCAACAAATTTATGCTAAAGGAGCCGATCTTATTATTAAAGGGGCCGTTGGCGCAGGTGCAGAAGTGATTGCCGATGGCAATATCCACATATATGGCTCATTGCGCGGCAAAGCCATTGCAGGGGCAAACGGCGATACAAGCAAACGTATTTATTGTTATAACATGCAGGCTGAACTGGTATCCATTGCGGGAAACTATTGGTTAAGTGACAGCCTTCAAGGTGAGTTTTGGGGCAAATCGGCTTGCATTAGATGGCAAGACGAATCCTTGATTATTTCAGAATTAGTGTAAGGAACCTCACTATGGCAAAGATTATTGTGGTGACATCGGGCAAAGGCGGTGTCGGTAAAACCACCTCCAGTGCAGCTATTGGCACAGGGCTGGCGTTAGCCGGTCATAAAACAGTTATCGTTGATTTCGATATCGGTTTACGAAATTTAGATTTAATCATGGGCTGCGAACGTCGTGTAGTCTATGACTTTGTTAATGTAATCAATGGTGAAGCAAATTTAAAACAGACATTGATTAAAGATAAGCGGGTAGACAATTTATTTATCCTGCCAGCGTCGCAAACCCGGGATAAAGATGCGTTGACCAAAGAAGGCGTTGAACGGGTGTTAAACGAACTGGCTGAAGACTTCGATTTTATCCTTTGTGACTCGCCTGCGGGGATTGAATCGGGTGCCATGATGGCTTTGTATTTTGCCGATGAGGCCGTTGTGGTGACTAACCCAGAGGTTTCCTCTGTGCGTGACTCTGATCGGATCCTCGGCATGTTATCAAGCAAATCTCGTCGCGCAGAGCAAGGGTTAGAAGGGATCAAAGAGCACTTACTGCTTACCCGTTACAATCCAGAACGCGTACAAAAAGGTGAGATGCTCAGTGTTGAGGATGTGAAAGAAATTCTCGCTATTGAACTGATTGGTGTTATCCCTGAATCACAAGCGGTTTTAAACGCGTCTAACTCGGGACAACCGGTGATTATGGACAAAGATAGCGATGCTGGTCAGGCTTACCTAGATACCGTAAAACGCCTCCTTGGCGAAACAGTGCCTTTTCGTTTTCTGACCGTTGAGAAAAAAGGCTTTATCAAAAGGATCTTTGGAGGATAACTGATGTCGTTACTGGATTATTTTCGTTCAAAAAAAACTAATACCGCCAGCACGGCGAAAGAGCGTTTACAAATTATTGTAGCGCATGAACGTAAACGCCGATCTGGTCCGGATTATCTCCCTCAGCTAGAACGTGATATTTTGGAAGTTATCCGTAAATATGTTGATATACCTGCAGATCAAATTGCGGTATCGTTAGAACAACGTAGTGATGAATTGTCAGTACTTGAACTGAACGTCACTTTCCCTGATGAAAAGCGTTAATTAGTGCTTTTCTAACACATCTGTCAAAGGAGCAGACAATGCGCAAGACTCTTATTGCCGCTGCGATAATCGCAGCGGGTGTTGCTGGTTATTATGCTATAAACAAATCCTCTACACCCAGCTCAATTAGCTTAAGTGAACTGGATTATGTTCCGGCTGATACCGCTTTATTTTCAGGGCAGTTTACGCCGCTTGATTTGGTGGCGTATTTAAAAAGTCTTGGCATGTCCGCTGAACAGCTAAATAATGCTGAAATGCAGCAAGCCATGACAGAGCTCGCTGCGGAAGCGTCACCCGCAGTGCGCTTCGGATTAGCCCTGTTTCAAGACTACATCACGACCTTAAGCAACCCCGACGATTTTGTAAAAAATACCGGTATAGCATCAAAAACGCGCTCTTTATCTTACTTAGTGGGTGCCGCGCCCGTCCTTCGTTTTGAAGTAACGGATGCCGCCGCCTTCCAAGCTTTTTTCGAACGCGCAGCGACCCAAAGTGGGGTTGAGACTCAGACAAAACAGTTAGCTGGCCATACGTATCAAGCTTACTCGTTAAACGAGTTGTTGGATGGCCTAGAGCTATTAGTCAGTGTTGATCGTGGCTGGGGGACTATTGCTATACATAGCAATAAGTTACCTGAAACACATCGCGCTCACGTATTAGCACAGCAAAAACCAGCCAAAAACCTAGGTAATACCAGTAAACTTGCTGATATGAGCCAAAAATACCAACTTAAACAAGATGGTTTAGGCTTTTTAAGCACCGAACAACTCGGTTTAGCTTTCACCACGACCGATGGCAACCAACTGGCACAAGATTTACAGTTAACCTTTACCGCAGGCTTACCCGAAGCATTGCAAGTGTGGCACACGCCAGCATGTCAAACAGATGTTGCCATGTTGACTAAAACTTGGCCAGGTTTAGTCATGGATGCAGAAATAAAGCAACAGAATGCAGCAGGCATAGTACTGAGCAGTAAAATGATCATACCTACCGAGAGCAAAGTGGCACTTGACGGCTTACAAAAACTACAAGGTTTTATTCCGAAAAGTTTGAACGGTGCTTTGCACCCGTCTATGTTCTATCTTGGTTTGGGAACTGAAATCAGCCAAATCACTCCTGCAATAAGCATACTCTGGGCTGGTATGACAGAGCTATCATTGACTTGCGAACCATTAGTTGCTTTACAGCAACAAATGAAAGAACAAAACCCCATGATGATGTTAGCCATGGCGGGTATGGCAGCCAATGGTTTACAAGGCATGTCCGTAACGATTAATGGTTTTAGTATGGATATGGCAACCGGACAACCCACTGCAGCAGATGCGCTAGTGACCTTGTCTGCTGATAATCCTCAAGCATTATTCACCAATGCACAAGCTATGCTGCCGCCACTGG
>CAZNXI010000255.1:1283-3433 GCA_964577005.1 uncultured Rheinheimera sp. | reverse complement strand
TGCAATTTCAGATTCCACGACCTGCGCCATCACTTTGCCAGCAAGCTGGTAATGGCCAGCGTCGATTTAAACACAGTGCGCGAACTGCTTGGGCATGGTGATCTTGCCATGACACTACGTTATGCCCACTTAGCACCAGAACATAAAGCCGCAGCGGTTAATTTAATAGGATGAATAAGACCATGCCCAAAAAGGATTACTACGCATTAAACGACATCCCAAAACAATTCGATATACTTTTGCCAACAATTAAAAAGCTAATCGATCAGAAAAAAATAACACCTGTTTTTAAATTACCTCCTACTCGCTTAGTGATTGGTGGGCTTGATAAAGATCGGTTCTTTGTTGGCTATGGCACTGCTGTTTATGAGGGTTTGATTTCCATACAAAGATCTCAGTTCTCGGAGCTGTGGCAAAACAACAAAGTAGAAGCGAATTTTTTAATCTTGCTAAATGCTCAGAACATAGCTGAATATTCTGAAGAAAAGCCATTAGATTTCCGTTTTCCGAATGACTTAATTAAATCATGGCAATCAACACCACTTGCTGATATCACTAGAAATCGTGCGCTTGCAGTCTGTCTTCCTAGCCGCACGACTTTTAACTGGCCTAACGAATGCACACTTGAGAATCTCGAACCAGAAGTTGATTTCGATGATCCGTTTTCTCCTGATGATAATCCTTTCTTAGATTACCTATGGCTTGAAAATACGAAGTTAAAGCTGGTGTTATCTGAAACTTACATATCGCATTCAGATTTACTCGCGTCTGGGGCAATAAAACAAAACACAACCCATGACAAATTGCCCGATACTATAACTTCTCCCAAACTACCAATACTTAAATATGCTAATCCTTTTCATGCGCTAATTGCCAAAATATTGCAAAAACATCCTGAACTCACTGTGAAGCAGCTTTTCAGAGTTTTAGCCTTAGAAGCACGTACTGAGATTGACGAACGTAAGTATGACGCTGATAATATTCTTGCCGATGAGGTAGAAGGTGTTCTTCTCTGGAACGACGTTACCCGTAAAACGGGCATCAGTAAATGTTCGTATAGCACATTGAAAAATCCTGTAAGAGACGTCAAGATTGCCATGAAAGAACAAAAAGTGTGATTTAGTAATCATGATGTAATTGGTTACTATGCAACCCTTACTGGTCGGAGCAGTTATCGATAGGAACTTGGCTATAATCAATTTTAACAACTGATCCAACTTTCACGCGTAGCATTGGCTCCTGAAGGTTGGGGGAAAAAGCCGACATTATGTCGGTTTTTTCGTTTATAGGAATCAGGGATGAAAACCAGAGTCTATGTTGATGGTTACAACCTATATTACGGCTGTTTGAAAAAAACACCCTACAAGTGGTTAGACCTAGTAAAGCTTTTCGAACTTCACCTTCTGCCACAAGCGGCACCTAATCAATTTTCAGCATCAGCTGTGAGCGTCAAATATTTTACTGCCGATATTAAAGAACAGGCGTCTTTTGACGAAACATCTCTATCTGACCAAAATACTTACCACAGGGCTTTAGAGGCAATCTACCCACCAGAAAAACTAGAAATTATAAAAGGTTACTTTTCGATAGCGGACGAATTCGCTTTTCGGATTAATGCTGAAGATCCAAAAAAGCCACCGAAAGACTGCGAAAAAATTAAGGTCTGGAAGCTGGAAGAAAAACAGACTGATGTCAACATCGCGATTCATGCCTTGTATGACGTAATGACCGATAGCTCTTTAGAACAGGTGGTCTTTGTAACAAACGATACAGATCTGGCTCCTGCGCTAAGAATGATAGCAACGCTCAATAGAGTCGCAATCGGCTTAATAGTCCCAATAAAGGATAAAACCTTAAGACCTGCAAGTACAATGCTTACTGAACATGCTGATTGGTGTATGTCAGCTATAGACGAACCATCACTTAAGTCATCAGACTTACCAAGAGTAATCTCTAATTCCGTTCGTCATCAACGATTGCGCAAAGCCATCGTTAAACCTAATGGCTGGTTTGGTCAAAAAGAAATAGTTGAGCAAGTGCTGAACACTTTAGGTGAAGTCTTCAAAAGCTCAGGTGAGAAATGGCAATGGCTGGAGAGCCCAAAACCCGTAGCTGATGACTTGCCTATTCTTAATGGTCTACCATTTGAA
>CAZNXI010000255.1:0-1273 GCA_964577005.1 uncultured Rheinheimera sp. | reverse complement strand
AATTGCTGGATGAACAAGATACTGCCTTGGACGTTCTGACTCACGCTCAGCGTTATGTGTCTTAAATAAAAGCAAAAACATCAAGTAACGATTAAATAAAGCATAAAAATCGACATATTTGCATTAAAACGGCATATGCAAAAATGCCTATAAGAAAATGCCCTTGTTCATAACCGTTCAAGGACATTTAAATGCGTACCTTAGATAAAAAAGTCTTATCAGAAATCGAAACCGCCGAGTACATCGGCATGAGCCGGTCTTTCCTTCGTCAGTCTCGCATGGAGGGCAACCGCGCTAACCGCACCCCTGCCCCGCCATTTGTCAAAATTGGCCGTTCAGTTCGCTACATTAAAGACGATCTCGACAACTGGTTAAACAGCCTGCAAAAGCTGGAGCATTTAAACCAGTGTGGAGGGGCGCATTAATGGAAAAGCTTTCACCTAACGTGCAGCAGCTTTATAGCTGGTTACAACAAGGTAATGCAATTGAACAATGCACACATGCTGGACGTAGTATCGGCTTAATCAGATCGACCAACTCAGCAGAGCTGCCAACAGGTACAAAAGCAGCATTTAACACGCTATATCAGTACGGCCTGCTAAAAGAAACCGAGTTTTTTGATTATGGCATCCGCTGGTCACGCTTTACTGCGAAAACAGCAAGCAGTAGCGAGGTGCTGCATGGCTGATTTTCAGTACAGCAAGCTAAGCCTTGTGATGCAAAACATGGATAGTGAAAACGGTAATTACTTTAACAGCCTGCACAGAGATGACAGGCTGTTTTTGCAACAACGTATGGAGTATTTCCCCACAGCTATCCAACGCTTATTGATAAGCCGTTACAAGTCACAAGCCGATCGGGTTCAAGCCAATATCGAGCTTCGCCAAACGAGCGATAAACTAAACAAACTATTGCCGCCGGTGTTGCGTAATCATTTTAATGCCAGCGAAGACGAGCTGCGGAATTTGGCACAAGAATTTGCCGATTTGTGCCGTTATAAAGTTAAGCCATATATGCCAGCAATTCTTAAATTGCTGCCGGAAATTAATCCGGAAAATTCCGGATTTCAAAACACGGATCCTGAAAGCCTTTCTGCAATTACAGAGAGTGATTCCGCAGCATTTGCTAGGCATGTTCAGAATTTTTCTGAATTAGGCTCTGATGCGTCAAACGGCATTAACGGAAGAAAGCGATCTATTACGGAAAAATTTCCTGAATTTTCTGAAAATCATCCTGAGGTTAAAACAAGTGCTAGTCAGCACCAGATAAAAGC
>CAZNXI010000254.1:0-3462 GCA_964577005.1 uncultured Rheinheimera sp. | reverse complement strand
TAGGCTGAAAAATGATACCAACTGATTGGTTTGTGCTTTCTTCTGGTTGCAGCTCAGGGTTTCCAGAGATCCTGTAAGCAATATTACTGCTGGCGCATTGATCAATCGCTGTTATCCGGCCAGAGCGCAAGTCTGCTTCACAACGGTAGTAATCAGGAATGGTATTTGATCGCGTGTACTCCAGGGCGTTTGTTTGCTCCAGGTTAGGAGCCCGAAAACCCTCGGAATAGGATGCTCTTAATCTTACTCCATTAATAACATCCCAAGCGGCTGCAAATTTTGGTTTAGCAACAGAACCAAAATCTGAATAATTTTCGTAACGCCCCGCTACTTGTAAATCAAGGCTTTGCATCAAAGGGATGTTAAAATCTGTTGAGACGAGCGGTATCGCAAACTCGACAAAAGCGGCATACACATGGCGGCTGCCTTTGGTGTCTGGGTTTGCACTGACAGCACCAACATTCGTTGGACTGACAGCGCCGGTTACGCTATCTGTAAATACAAAAGTCCCGTCGACATTTTCATCCCGATCGTCTTTTTGTGTTTCGCGACGAAGCTCAGCGCCAAATGCCATACCCACATCACCCGCTGGCAGACTCCACAATTCTTGTGTGGTCATTTTAAAATCAGCCATGCTCAGCGTAGTCTTGGTCAGGCGTTTTAGATCCATGCTAATCGCGTCAATCGCCGCTTTTGAACTCGGGCTGCAATCACCACTACTGGTTGAATCGATACAACCACCTGAAAAAGGATTGTATGCATCAGGTGTGGATAAGGCTAACTGCTGCTGTAATTTTGTTCTGTTAATGTTGTTTGAGATGTCACTTGCCGTCGCCTCTGAATAAACCAGACCTGCTTCCCATGAAAAATCAGCGATATCACCACGTAGTCCGGCAACGAAACGCGTTTGTTCGTTATCCACATTGACTATCTGAGGGCCTGCATCTACAAAACGATAGCTGCCTAATCTTACTGGTAATCCTTCGACAGGCACGTTTACTAATCCGGGTAACCGATTTGGGTTCAGGCTGCCATCACTAAACTGAACCGGACCAAAGGGATTCCAGTAATTACTTGCCGGGATAGTCGTTACATTTGCCGCCAAATTGACAACTGGAGGCTGTATTGCCGTCGTTTTTGCACCGTAGTAACCTAATTCGGTAAAGGCTGTTATGTTATCAGTTAGGTCATAACGCCCCGTGATGTATACATTAGTTCTGGCTGTATCTGGTAATAATGAGCTGTCTACTCTGGTGTCATATCTTAAATCACGGTTTACACCATTATAGCTCACTGTACCACTGACTAAACATAGGCCATTGTTTAAATCAAAACCGTTACAGCCCATAGACTTGGGTTGAACATGAAATGAGCCTGCATTGGTTGTAAGTGCAATACCATCTACGCTGGGTCGTCTGGCCGCTGATGTCGCTGGGACAGCAAGGTTTGCCCATGGTGAGTTCGCTGCGCGATTATCAGGCTCATTCGAGTTGGACCAGCCGGGGGTATTGGCAAAAAAACTACGTAAATCACCTGTTGCTGTGATAGGCAGCTCTGAGGCCATCATCATGTCGCGATTAAACGTGTTAAGGAACACTGAAATATTGCCTCGGTCAAAGTCTTTACCAACAGTCAGTGTAAAATCAAGATCATTCATTGATGTCCCTTCTGCGGTGCCATATTTCGCAGTTAGGGTTATGCCATCTAAGTCACTTTTCAGCACGGTATTTACCACACCCGCTACGGCATCTGAACCATAAATAGCAGCTGCACCATCAAGTAAAACCTCTATTTGTTGGATACCTGAGACAGGTAATGCATTTGAATTGACACTTTGAACCGGAACAGTACCTGAGTTTGAAGTGGCTTGGCTGGTCGGGTGTTGCACCATACGCCGACCATTTAGCAGTACAAGGGTGTTACCTAAGCCTAAAGAACGTAAATTTACAGAATTTGTATCACCTCGAGCGGTATTACTGGTTTGTGGGCCACTGGTTTCCTCAAACAATACGTCGCCCATCTGAGGAATAGAACGCATCAAATCATCACCTGTCACAACCCCCAAGGCATCCATGTGTCTTTCATCAATAACTTTTACATTGACTGCTTCAGCTAGTCTTGCATTGTTAATTCGACTGCCCACCACCGAAACCACCTCAACGTCTTTTTCTGACGCGTTGGCGTTTGCAGCATCTGTTGTGGTTTGTTCAACTGTCTGAGCCTGCCCATTTAAAGCAAATGCTAAGCAACTGCCAAGTATGGACAACTTAAAAACGCTTTGCCTAATATTCTGTTTATCCTGTTGATTTTTCATGTTTTTGCCCTTTTTAAAATTGTTTTTTTGTATGCTGAGGGTGGTGTTGTTTGTTATCTATTTAAGACCATGGGCACCCAAAAATACCCAACGGCAGTGACTAATAAAATGCCTATCATATTTAATGCAAACCCTGCTTTTATCATCTGAGAGATCGTTATATGACCTGAGGCAAAGATTATGGCGTTTGGAGGGGTTGCTACAGGCAGCATAAAAGCGCAACTGGCTGCTAGCGTTATTGGAATGGCCAGTACTAATGGATCGACGCCAATTTGCAGTGCAATAGCCGATGCAACAGGTAAAAAAGTCGCTGTTGTTGCCAGGTTACTGGTCATTTCAGTCATAAAAATAATGAGAGTGGTTGCGCCAAGCACCAGCAGTAGCAGACCTAACGTATGCAAACTAGCCAAGCTACTTCCAAGCCATTGCGCAAGACCACTACTAGAAAAAGCGGCAGCAAGACACAAACCTCCACCAAAAAGAATGAGAACATCCCAAGGTATGTCTCGTAAATCGTTCCAGACTAATAGACGCCTTTTGTCGTTGGTATTGCCATCATTTAAAATGAAAAGTGACATGGCGCCAATTAAAGCGATTGCCGTGTCAGATAGGGCAATAGCAGGCAGGTACTTTTGCACAAGCCCTTTTGTTATCCATGCAAATATCACCAGTAAAAATACTATAGCAACCCGCAATTCAGCACCGCTCATGACACCCAAATTCGCTCGATGCTGTTTAATTTGTACTATTACTTCTGGTGGAGTTGAAAAGCTGACAGGAAACAATACTTTAGTTGTTAAAAAATAAAATGCAGCAATAAAGGCAAATGTCAGTGGCAGGGTTGCTAGCATCCATTCTGCAAAGCCTATAGTGATCTGATGTTCAGTGCTCAGATAAGCTATTAAAAAAGCGTTTGGCGGCGTGCCGACTATAGTTGATATCCCTCCAAATGTTGAGCCATAGGCAATGGCCAGCATAAGATTAAGCTTAAAGTGATTAAATTCTTTTGCTGATAATTGATTACTCAGTTCGGATAACCCTGCAGCAACGGATAGTGCCACGGGTAAAAGCATCAGTGTGGTAGAGGTATTAGAGATCCACATACTAAGAAAAGCACTGGCCACGGCAAAACTTAAAATGATAGCGCC
>CAZNXI010000253.1:455-3476 GCA_964577005.1 uncultured Rheinheimera sp. | reverse complement strand
CTGCCAAGTTCAGAATAAGGTTTTTGCCCATTACTCCGGCCCCAACAAAGCCTATATCACACAAAGGTGTGTTGTCTGTCATCTGACGATCCTTAACGCGTTTAAAAAGTGCTCGCTAGCGACGGGCTTAGCTAGCACGGGTCGTAAAATGGCCGGCATTATATACGTAAACCGCATCCAGATGCGAGCTTGCCAGCGCGACTAGGTCAATTCTTGCCAAACTGACAAACTATGCGCAGTTTGTAACCAGCGCTGTTCTTGAATTGGCTCGCTGGGGATTAGCCCATCGTTTACCGCAGTATCAAACACCAGCTGCTTCAGCGCGCCGGGTAAGTTCACCGTATTATTTTTGGCTGAGCCATTGAGAATAATAAACAGCGAGCGTTGCAGCGTCCGATTTTCAATCTGCAGCATACAGCAGGCCAATTCGGCATGATGCCAGTCTTGCTCTTTCATTTCGGTGCCATCGGCCAGATACCACGATACCTGATGTTTGTCGCCATGCCGCTGGTAGTGATCATCCAGCAAACTAAGCTGCTGCAAACACGCGAATTTTTTTCTAAGCGCCAGCATTTGTTTAACAAACTGCAAAAATTTATGCGCGGGGCCATCTAACTGCCAGTTTAACCAAGAAATGGCATTATCTTGGCAATACGCATTGTTATTGCCATGTTGGGTCTGGCTTAACTCATCGCCGCCTAACCAGTGGATCATGCCTTGGCTTAACAGCAAGGTCGCCACTAAATTGCGCTTATGTTGATAACGGGCGTTTAAAATCGCCGGATCTGAGCTAGGGCCCTCCACGCCATGATTAACACTTAAATTGTGGCCATGGCCATCGCGGTTTTCTTCGCCGTTTAACCAGTTATGCTTTTGTTGATAACTCACCAGATCGTGCAAGGTAAAGCCATCGTGATAACACAGATAATTGACACTGCAACTGGCTGGTTTGTGGTGTTTTTGGAAAATATCGCGCGAGCCGAGTAAGCGAGTGGCTAAATCGGGTAACACGCCCTGATCACCGCGCCAAAAGCCACGGAATGTATCGCGGCATTTGTCATTCAATTCCGACCAATGCGCTGGAAATTGCCCTAAATGATAACCAAAAGGGCCAACATCCCAAGGTTCGGCAATTAACTTCGCTTGGCTAATAATCGGATCTTGCGCGATGATCTGAAAGAACGCGGCATAAGGGTTAAACCTTTTGTATTCTCGCCCTAAGGTCACGGCCAAATCAAAACGGAAACCATCAACCTGCATCTCCGTCAACCAATAGCGCAGTGCATCTAGTACCATTTTTTGCATCATTGGATGCGAGACATTTAAGGTATTGCCACAGCCAGTAAAGTTACAATAGCTTTGGTAATCGGGAATTTCACCGTGGGTATGAAATAAGTAATATTGCCGATTGGCTAAGCCACGAAAACTTAATACTGGGCCATCATCGCCAGCTTCTGCGGTATGGTTAAACACCACATCCAAAATAACCTCTAGGCCATGCTGATGTAAGGTGCGTACCAAGGTTTTAAACTCAGTTACCGCATCTTCGTATTGATAACGTGGCTCAGGGGCAAAAAAGCCAACAGGGTTATACCCCCAGTAATTGGTTAGCTTTAACCCGCTTAAACGGGGTTCCGCCATAAAGGCGGTAACGGGCAATAATTGAACTGTGGTAATGCCCAGCGCTTTTAAATGCGCAATAATAGCCGGATGGCATAAGCCTAAATAGGTGCCACGCAGGTGCTCCGGCACCTCGGGATGTTGCATAGTCAGCCCTTTCACATGGGCTTCGTAAATCACTGTTTTTTCGCGCGGGATAACCGGTTTGGTAACGCCTTGCCAGTCAAACTCGTGTTGTTCAAGTACGCCTTTGGCTAGCGCATAATGGCTACGATTCAGATATTGTTGCTCTTGCCATATTTGCGGCCGGTTTAAACGTCGACAATAAGGATCGAGTAAAACTCGGCTTTTATCAAAACGCAAGCCTGCATCGGGTTTGTGCGGGCCGTCAGCTTTTAACGCATACAAGGAGCCAACCGCGATACCACGGACTTGCAGATGCCAAATATCGCCAGTGCGGCCGCAAAAGGGGATTTCTGCCAATAATTCTTCGGTATCAGGCCGATACAAGCACAGCAGTAAATCTGAGGCATCTGGCGCATACACCGCAAAATTCCAACAACCTGCAGCCTGCGGAGTCGCGCCCAGCGGCGCCGGTTGTCCAACCGACATTTCCAGTAATCCCATGCCCGGTGTCATCGCTACTCCTTACTGTTTTTTTCTAAGATATAAGGTGGCCAACGGCGGTAAATCCAACACTAAACAATACGCTTGGCCTTGATAAGCATGGGCGCTACTATGCAAGCTGGCATGCTGTACCGGGAAATTACTGCCCCAATAATGTACGCTATCGGTGTTTAAGATCACCTCGTACTCGGCCAGCTCGGCTACCCCAATATGAAAACGGCTTCTGGGGACTGGCGTAAAGTTACTGACGACATAAAGCCGCTCACCATGGCTGTCTTCACGGTAAAAACTCAGAGTGCTGTGCGCTGCATCCTGATGATCTAACCAACCAAAACCTTTGGTATCGTAGTCTAGTTGATACAGTGGCGCACAGCGCCGATAGGTCAGGTTTAAATCACGAAAGAGCTGCTGCATACCGCGATGCTTTTCAAAATCCAGTAAATGCCAGTCTAAACTTTGATTGTGATTCCACTCGGCACTTTGGGCAAACTCTATGCCCATAAAATTCATTTTTTTACCTGGATGGGCAAACATAAAAGCCATATAAGCGCGCATATTGGCTGCTTGTTGCCATTCATCACCCGGCATTTTTTGCAGCAAACTGCCCTTACCATGCACCACTTCATCGTGTGATAGCGGCAAGACAAAGTTTTCGTTATAAGCGTACACCATGGAAAAGGTTAAATCGCTGTGATGATACTGCCGGTAGGCCGGATCTTTACTGATATAACGCAGGCTGTCATTCATCCAGCCCATATTCCATTTAAAGCCAAA
>CAZNXI010000253.1:0-445 GCA_964577005.1 uncultured Rheinheimera sp. | reverse complement strand
ATCGGTTGGCCGTGACACCTGTGGGAAAGAGGTCGATTCTTCAGCAATGGTCATGGCATGCGGGAATTTGCTGTAAACTTCGCGGTTAAGCCACTGAAATAAACTAATGGCTTCATAATTATGGTTACCGCCATCTATATTAGGCACCCATTCACCGGCTTTACGTGAATAATCCCAGTACAGCATAGAGGCCACGGCATCAACCCGAATGCCATCGATATGAAAATGCTCTAACCAATACAGGGCGCTGGCGACTAAAAATTGCCGCACATAGTCTTTACCAAAGTCGTAAATACAGGAGTTCCAATCGGGGTGCCAGCCACGGCGCGGATCGTCATACTCATACAAATGGCTACCATCAAAACGGGCTAAGCCATGGCCATCTTCCGGAAAGTGCGCCGGTACCCAATCTAAAATAACGCCTATCCCGGCCTGGTGGCAGGCA
>CAZNXI010000252.1:0-3479 GCA_964577005.1 uncultured Rheinheimera sp. | reverse complement strand
TTATGAATGGTATAGCCTTGCATGGTGGCTTTGTACCTTATGGTGCAACCTTCTTAATGTTTATGGAATATGCGCGTAATGCTGTACGTATGGCTGCCTTGATGAAGCAACGGGTGATCTTTGTGTATACCCACGATTCAATTGGTTTGGGGGAAGATGGCCCCACGCACCAGCCGGTAGAACAATTAGCCAGCTTGCGTGTAACGCCTAACTTAATGAATTGGCGCCCTTGTGATCAGGTTGAATCTGCGGTGGCTTGGCAGCAAGCCATTGAGCGTGCAGATGGCCCGAGCAGCCTAATTTTTACCCGGCAAAATCTGGTACAACAAACGCGTACAGCCCAGCAGCTAGCCGATATTCAACGCGGTGGTTATGTGCTGTTAGACAGCGATACATCACCAGAGCTGATTATTATTGCTACCGGCTCTGAAGTTGAGTTGGCGATGCAAGCGGCCAAACAATTGCACTCCGCAGGTAAAGCGGTTCGTGTCGTATCAATGCCATCAACCGATGTATTTGAGCAGCAAGATGCTGCTTACCGAGCTGCGGTATTGCCGGCATCTGTTACCAAGCGCATTGCTGTAGAAGCGGGCATTATGGATACTTGGTATAAATATGTTGGCTTAGAAGGCAAAGTTATCGGTATGAGCACCTTTGGTGAATCAGCGCCTGCCGAGCAATTATTTGCTTATTTTGGTATTACTACCGAAAACGTGCTGGCCGCAGCGCACGAGCTGCTGGCTTAAGTTAATACTAATGGGCTCAGTCTGAGCCCATTTTTTTATTGAAGTCTATGACAATTAAATTGGCAATAAACGGCTTTGGCCGTATTGGCCGCAATATTTTGCGGGCGATTTACGAAAATGGCTGGCAACAGCGATTTCAAGTGGTAGCCATTAATGAGCTGGCTGAGGCAGAAGGGGTTGCTCATTTACTGCGCTACGACAGTACACATGGCCGTTTTGCAGAAAAAGTCGAATCTTATTCTGGCGGTATCCGCGTTGCTGGCGATGCCATAGCGCTGTTTGCCGAAGCGGATCCACTGGAACTGCCTTGGCAAGAGCTTGGGGTAGATATTGTGCTAGAGTGTACAGGGGTCTTTCACAGCCGCGAGCATGCACAATGGCATTTAGACGCGGGTGCGAAAAAAGTCTTGTTTTCGCATCCGGCGGCAGCCGATATTGATGCCACTATTATCTATGGTATCAATCAACAGCTGTTAACCCCAGACATGCAGGTCCTTTCTGCAGGCTCCTGTACCACTAACTGTATTGTGCCGGTGATACAAGTGTTGGATCAACATTTTGGTGTGGAAAGCGGCACCATTACCACTATCCATGCCTCGATGAATGATCAACAAGTGATTGATGCTTATCATTCAGATTTACGTCGTACCCGTGCTGCCAGCCATTCTATTATCCCAGTCGATACCAAGTTAGCATTGGGAATTGAGCGGATTATGCCGCATTTGGCCGGCCGCTTCGAGGCGATTGCGGTGCGTGTGCCGACATTAAATGTTACGGCCATGGATTTAAGTGTTACGCTGCATCAAGATGTCAGTATTCACAATATCAACCATGTCTTGCGTCAGGCCAGTCAAGGTGCTTTGCAGGGGATCCTCGATTACACCGAAGAACCCCTAGTGTCTGTCGATTTTAATCATGATCCTCATTCCTGCATAGTGGATGGTTCGCAAACACGCGTTAGTCACAAAAGGTTAGTAAAGTGCTTAGTCTGG
Organism: uncultured Rheinheimera sp.; assembly: GCA_964577005.1. Lineage (GTDB taxonomy): Bacteria > Pseudomonadota > Gammaproteobacteria > Enterobacterales > Alteromonadaceae > Alishewanella. Next base: position 1,741 of record CAZNXI010000252.1, on the reverse strand, counting down.
TGTGATAACGAGTGGGGTTTTGCTAATCGTATGCTCGATACTGCTTTTGTAATGGGGCAATAAGGTTTTTTTAAAAGGGAGATAGCTAATGTCGGTAATTCGTATGGCTGAGCTTGAGCTCAGCGGTAAAAGAGTATTAATCCGTGAAGATCTGAATGTGCCGATAAAAAACGGCGTAGTGACTTCGGATGCCCGTTTAAAAGCAGCGCTGCCAACGATTGAATTGGCACTGAGTAAAGGCGCTAAAGTGATGGTGATGTCGCACCTTGGACGTCCAGAAGAGGGCGTATATGATGCTGAATCTTCCATGCAGCCAGTAGCGGATTATTTAGCGAAAGCCTTAACAGTGCCAGTACGCCTAGTGGCTGATTATCTAGATGGCGTTGAGGTTGCTGCGGGCGAAGTGGTGGTGTTTGAAAACGTGCGCTTTAATAAAGGCGAAGGCAAAAATAACGATGAGCTAGCAAAAAAACTCGCCGCCTTGTGCGATGTGTTTGTAATGGATGCTTTTGGTACGGCGCATCGCGCGCAAGCCTCAACACATGGTGTAGCAAAGTATGCGCCTGTTGCTTGTGCCGGCCCATTGTTAACTGCTGAGTTAGATGCTTTAGCTGCTGCATTAAAAAATCCTAAGCGCCCCTTGGTCGCCATTGTGGGTGGTTCAAAAGTCTCCACTAAACTAACGGTGTTAGAATCGCTGTCTGGCATTGTTGATCAGCTGATCGTTGGTGGTGGTATTGCTAACACCTTTATTGCCGCTAATGGTCATAATGTCGGTAAGTCACTTTGTGAAAACGATTTAATTCCTGAAGCTCAACGCTTAATGGCGCAAGCCAAAGCTCGGGGTGGCAATATTCCGGTGCCAACCGATGTGGTAACGGGCACGGCCTTTAGTGCGGATACGGTGGCCAGTTTGAAAGCGGTAGCTGCGATCAGCAATGACGATATGGTCTTTGATATTGGTCCAGACAGTATTGCGGAATTAAAAACTATTTTAAAACAAGCCGGTACTATTGTTTGGAACGGTCCTGTTGGCGTGTTTGAGTTTGATCAATTTGCCGCGGGCACTAAAGCTATCGCAGAAGCGATTGCTGAAAGTGACGCGTTTTCTATTGCCGGTGGCGGTGATACCTTAGCAGCAATAGATAAATATGGCGTGGCAGAGCAAATTTCCTATATTTCTACTGGTGGTGGTGCATTTCTGGAATTTTTAGAAGGAAAAACCTTACCAGCAGTGGCAATTTTAGAAGAACGCGCGCAAAATTCAGCTAAATAAGCGACACAATAAACATAAAATAAAAATGACATACCTGAATTAATAAAAATGTCATAAAAGAATAATCAGAAAACTGTAACCTACACAATATAGAGAGGATCTCATGGCACTAATATCTTTACGGCAAATGCTCGATCACGCCGCCGAGTTTGGTTATGGCGTACCGGCATTTAACGTGAATAATTTGGAGCAAATGCGCGCCATTATGCAAGCTGCTGATAAAACCGATAGTCCGGTTATTGTGCAAGCTTCAGCAGGGGCAAGAAAATATGCCGGAGCACCTTTTTTGCGTCACTTAATTTTGGCTGCTGTTGAGGAGTTTCCGCATATTCCGGTGGTAATGCATCAAGACCATGGTACTTCTTTGGCGGTATGTCAGCGTGCCATTCAAATGGGTTTTTCTTCGGTGATGATGGATGGTTCTTTAGGCGAAGATGGTAAAACGCCAAAAGACTATGCTTATAA
>CAZNXI010000251.1:0-3504 GCA_964577005.1 uncultured Rheinheimera sp. | reverse complement strand
GTTATCTCGGTTGTTATCTCGGTTGTTATCTTGCCTTTGCCTAACATTATTTTCATGGCGAAGAATTCCTTCATACTTAGCTTGGGCTTTATCAGCTCTATTAAGTATTTCCCGGATTTTTGTCGCGTGCTTGTTTGTTTTGTATTTCGTGTCCCAAGCCTGATAATCACGAGCTACGCTTCTATGATATTCAGATAATCTTTTTTGATAATCTTTTTCACTCTCGTTTGGCTTTCGCTCAGGAGTAATTAGAGATCTATCCTTCACTTCTTTGTATTCTTTCTGTTTTTGGGCTTCATATGGTGACAAGTCGCCAGGAGTTCCAGCACCCGCTCCTCCACCACCTGCTGCACCAACACCACTTCCTCCGGAGAATTCTCCTCCTCCTCCACTGTTGATAGTTGCAACAAAGATCCGCATGATAACGGAAACACAAATCCTGCTTGAGGCGAGAACACAACTTATAGGCAAAAAGTAGTGGAAAAACGCCATCAATATCTTACTAAATGATGTGTTACAGCTTCAGCAGTGGCTTGGTGCACAGCTTCCCACCGTTACGGAGCATAAAGTGCCCAACGGTGCCTGCTCTTGCTTGAATCGGTTTTATCTCAAAACACTGAACTAGATCCTTATGGGGGACGCGGGATAAACAGGGCGTCGCAGAAGACAGACTTATTTCACTTCATGATGATGCAATGCTCATAGTAAAAAATCCAGTTCCCGCACGACCAGCGGTTTTAAACTGAGCATAGCCGCCGATATGTGCACAAAGCGGATACTTACCACGTGCGGTAGGCTAGCCAATGAGCCAGAGCATAAAGCGACAGAACGACTTAAACCTAAGGAGCTAAAAGCGGGAGAAGTTAAAGAGCTCAGCATTGAGCGTGGTTATCTAGCGACATCGTGGTCAGTTGAATTGTTTTAACTTGGTCAGAAGGTAATAGCCAAACCCTGGACGTTGACCAATAAAAGGAAATTCAGCAAAAAAGTTTTGAAATAGATCTGCATAACCGCCACACGGTATGTCCAGCAAGTCATAGTGCAGGATTTAGTCGTTCAACTCGCACTCAGATAAGCTTTGGTAAAGAGCACTGCGAAAAATACACGATGAAAGCTCAATCCTCAGACTCAAAACAGAAAAAACACTACATGTCAATGAGGAGATACTACAAGGTCTGCGAAAACTTGTTGAGACGCCAGAAAATTGCGCTTAAGCAAGAGAAAGGACCAAAGTAGAGCATGCACTTGCTTCTGTTTGTAACCGGAAAAAACACAGAGCCAAATACATTGGACGAAGATTAAACGAACATAATCTCAATCGCACAGCTGCCATAAACAATCTATGGAATGGCATTATCCTTGCTAAATAATTTCTAAACCATATCGTACTCTAGAGTGCTCTAAATAAGTAGAACTCCACGCATCGCTGCAGAGACTTGAAGTATTTTTATAGGGCATCCTTTACATGCTAACATTATGTAATTGCGCGTAATATTAACGTAAACGCGCCAGCACCAATGGGAAATCAGCCAGCAGCTGTTCGGTATTAATGACCGGCGGCTGCCCCACTACCATTTCAGGCTTAAACATGGCGACCAATTGTCCTTGTGGATTAATCAGCACCACTGAAGCGCTGTGATCAACTAAATAATTCTCTTCAGCATTACTGCTCATCGCATACATCAAGCCGAGTTGCCGCACAAAAGGAAACAACTGATCATGACCTGCTGTGACACCTAATAACGCGGGTTGCTGAAAATAATTAACATAATCATTTATTTGCGCTGGGGTATCACGTTGAGGGTCAACCGAGATAAACCAAATTTTTAACGGCTCTTTGACCATCGCTGCCAACTCTGGCTGCGCACCCGCCAGTTTTGCCAAAGTAAGTGGGCAAATATCAGGACAATAGGTATAACCCACAAAAGCTAACGTCCATTGCTGAAACAGCGCTTCACGCCCGATAGCATTGCCATATTGATCTATTACTGTGAACTCCGCTAAATTGCGCGCTTGTGGATACACGAGTGCTTGTTTTGGTTCAGCCTGCTGCTGCCATAAAGCATATGCCACAATACCTGCAATTAACGCCCCTAACAGCAGTAAGAACGAACCGATTTTACCTAGTACCAATTTATCAGCCATAAAGCGCCAGCACCTTAAAATAATGATCAACCAATAATAATAAGAATAATAACATCAAATGCACAATGGAAAACTTAAAGGTGGCCATAGCGGAATCATTATTAGCAGCAAATTTTAATTTCCAAGCATACTGTAAAAATCGTAAGTTCAATAAGGTACTACCGATTAAATAAATGGCTCCGGTCATACCCACAATATAAGGCAAAAAACACACAACACAGAGTATGAGCGTATAAAGCAAAATGGCGCTTTTCGTAAAATCGATGCCATGGGTTACCGGCAGCATTGGCATATTCACTCTGGCATAGTCATCTCGCCGATGAATAGCCAACGCCCAAAAGTGTGGCGGTGTCCAAGCAAAGATAATCATCACTAATAGCAAAGCATGTTCATGCAGCGTTCCCGTTACGGCAGTCCAGCCTAAGAGCGGTGGCATGGCACCCGCTAAACCACCAATAACAATGTTTTGTGGGGTAGCTCGCTTTAAAAACATGGTGTAGACCACCGCATAACCAAACAGACTGAGCAAGGTTAACCAAGCAGTCAGTGGGTTGACGGTGACATAAAGTAGCGCAAACCCACTTAACGCTAAAGTGCAGGCAAATAGAATGGCATTTTTACTGCTGACCCGCCCTTTCGCAATCGGCCTGCTGTGTGTGCGGGCCATTTGTGCATCAATTCGCTGATCTACAACGTGATTTAATGCAGCAGCCGCGGCCGATAACAAGCCTATACCAAGCGTAGCTGCAATAAGTACAGGCCAAGGAGCCAGGCTTTCACTGGCCAACACCATGCCAACCCAAGCCGTGAGGACAAGTAATGCCACGACCTTGGGCTTGGTAAGTTCAAGGTAATCACGCCATAACCGACTTTGCTGCCGAGATAATAACACCGTTGCCATTTAAACCTCCCTCGCCTGCGGCCGACTAATTTGATAATAGCTTACTGCGAGTAACATCAGCAGATTTGCTCCAACAAAGTTATGTGCCACCGCATTTGCTAAGGGTAAATGCAGCACAATATTTAACAGCCCTAGCGTAAATTGGATGAGCAATACTGCAGCCAGCGCTAAGGCGAGCCGTTGCATTAATACTGTGTTTGCCAGACGATATAAACGCCAACTAAACCAAGCAACTATGGATAGCGTAATAATGGCACCCAGCCGGTGTATCACATGAATAGTTGCCCTAGCATCCTGCGACATCACGCCAAACTCATAATCATCATGCCCTAGGTGCAAGTTAAAGGCTTCACCAAATGCCAGCCGCTCACTCCAACCGGCTTCACAAAACGGTAAGTCGATACAGGCTAAAGCAGCGTAATTGGCGGCAGTCCAGCCACCTAGCGCAATTTGCAGTA
>CAZNXI010000250.1:0-3509 GCA_964577005.1 uncultured Rheinheimera sp. | reverse complement strand
GGCGGTAAACCCTGACGAGTTTTATGTGCACAAGCCAACCTTGGCGGCTGGGCGCCCAGCAGTTGTAAAACGTAATATAGGCAGTAAAGCCGTACAAATGGTCTACTCGTCTGAGGCAGGTCATGGTAAGCAAGTTAAAATTGAAGATGTCCCTCAGCTAAAACGTCGCAGTTTCTCGCTAACAGATGCCGAAGTACAACAACTTGCGCAGCAAGCTGTCGTCATTGAACAGCATTATGGTCGACCAATGGACATTGAATGGGCAAAAGACGGCATAGATGGCAAGCTTTACATTGTGCAAGCGCGCCCGGAAACGGTAAAGAGCCGTGAGGACAGCAATGCCATTGAACGTTATCAGTTAGCCAGTCGCAGCACTGTGCTGGTTGAAGGCCGAGCTATCGGTCAACGAATTGGTGCGGGTACGGCAAAAGTGTTGGCAGATATTTCGCAAATGGATCAAATCCAACCTGGGGATGTCCTGGTAACGGATATGACTGATCCAGACTGGGAGCCGATAATGAAGCGTGCTTCCGCCATCGTCACCAATCGCGGTGGTCGTACTTGCCATGCAGCGATTATTGCACGAGAGTTAGGTATTCCTGCCGTGGTCGGTTGCGGCGATGCAACAGCCAAAATCCAAGATGGTGAGCAAGTTACCGTGTCTTGTGCAGAAGGTGATACCGGTTTTGTGTATCAAGGTAAGCTGGATTTCTCTGTAGTCAGTAGCCGCGTCGATCAGATGCCCGCGCTTGATTTAAAAGTTATGATGAACGTCGGCAATCCAGAGCGTGCTTTTGCCTTTTCACGTTTACCGCATGCCGGTATTGGTTTAGCGCGACTAGAGTTTATTATTAACCGTATGATCGGGGTGCATCCCAAGGCGTTACTTAACTATGCTACACAAAGCCCTGAGATTAAAGCGAGTATTGACGAGTTAAGCGCTGGCTATGCTGATCCTGTGGAGTTTTATGTCGCCAAGTTAACCGAAGGTATTGCAACCTTAGCTTGTGCTTTTGCTCCAGAAAAAGTCATCGTTCGTATGTCCGATTTTAAATCGAATGAATATGCCAATCTGGTCGGTGGTCGGCAGTATGAACCGCATGAAGAAAATCCGATGATTGGATTTAGAGGGGCCTCCCGCTATCTGTCTGAAGATTTCCGTGATTGCTTTGCCTTAGAAGTAGCAGCCTTAAAACGGGTGCGTAATACTATGGGCTTTAGCAATGTGGAAATTATGATTCCCTTCGTCCGTACCTTGGAGGAAGCTGCTGGCGTTATCGAGCTACTCGCCGCGCATGGTTTAAAACGTGGTGAAAACGGCCTAAGGGTCATCATGATGTGCGAGTTGCCTTCCAATGCCTTGTTGGCTGAGGAGTTTTTGCAATATTTTGATGGTTTCTCCATTGGATCAAACGATTTAACCCAGCTGACTCTAGGCTTAGATCGCGATAGTGGTTTGATTGCACATCTGTTTGATGAGCGAAATCCGGCTATTAAAAAGTTACTGGAAATGGCGATCAAGACCTGTAAAGCACAGGGTAAATATGTTGGGATTTGTGGACAGGGGCCTTCTGACCATGAAGACTTCGCGGCTTGGTTAATGGAGCAGGGTATTGAAAGTGTTTCTTTAAATCCCGATACCGTGGTAGATACCTGGTTGTATCTCGCCAAACAAGCCAGTCAGCACAACGGTTAGTTTTAGCCGCTTAACCTAGCCTCAAGCATCACTTGAGGCTTTTTTTTGGGTTAAAAACGCTGATTTCAGTACTTTCTTTAGAAAAATGTATGGGTAAAGTTCATTTTATGGCTCCTAAGCTATGCTTCGGCATAGCTAAATGGGAGAGCTTATGGCAAATTATTAGCGGAACTTAAAAGAACTATCCATAAATTATTAATTCTGTGACTAAGGTTGCACCGAATTAATTTTCAAGGACATAACAACATTACATCCAGGGGTTACGCATGCAGGAGTTGGTCAATACAATTAATAGTTATGTCTGGAGCTCAGCACTGATTTATTTGTGTCTAGGTGCCGGACTATTTTATTCCATTTTAACCCGTTTTGCGCAAGTTAGGCATTTTAAAGAAATGTGCAAATTACTGTTAAACAACAGTAGTTCTGATAAAGGGATTTCTTCATTTCAAGCTTTAGCGGTTTCGCTTTCTGGCCGTGTCGGGGTAGGTAATATCGCTGGGGTGGCCGCGGCAATCGGTTTTGGTGGTCCCGGTGCCGTATTCTGGATGTGGGTCGTGGCCTTTTTAGGTGCCAGCACGGCTTTTGCCGAATCGACATTGGGTCAAGTCTACAAAGTTGAAGAAAATGGCCAATATCGGGGTGGCCCAGCCTATTACTTTGAACGTTGTTTAGGCTGGCGCTGGTTAGGGGTTGTATTTGCTGTGTCAGCCATTATTGGTTGCGGTATCTTTTTACCCGGCGTCCAAGCCAATGCTGTAGGTAACGCTGTGACACAGGTGTTTGGTGATGGCACTATGGTGAGCACCAGTTTTGGTGATGTCGGCACGAATAAATTAGCCGCACTGGCGCTTATTTTAATTGTTTTGGCCTTTATTATTTTCGGTGGCATTAAACGTATTGCTAACTTCACCCAAGTGGTGGTGCCTTTTATGGCGTTGGGTTACATCGTTATGGCGCTGATTATTGTTTTTTTGAATTTAGATAAAGTGCCAGGCGTATTTGGTTTGATCTTATCTGATGCCTTTACGGCCCAAGCCGGTTTTGGTGCAGCCATTGGTTGGGGTGTGAAACGGGGTATTTATTCTAACGAAGCGGGTCAAGGCACTGGCCCGCATGCGGCTGCAGCTGCTGAAGTTGATCATCCAGCACAGCAAGGTTTAGTGCAGGCTTTCTCTGTTTACGTTGATACCTTATTTGTTTGTACCGCAACCGCCCTAATGATTTTAATTACCCAGCAATACAATGTAGTTGGCACTTTACCTGAAGGGCAATTTATTGTGCAGAATGTTGCTGCGGGAACTGAGATTGGTTCTGCGGCTTTTACGCAAATGGCGCTTAATAGTGTGTTTGGTCATTTTGGTCAGTTGTTTGTGGGTGTAGCCTTATTCTTTTTCGCCTTTACAACCATCTTGGCTTACTACTACATTACAGAAACCAATGTGGCTTACCTCAATCGTATTTTTAATAATAAGCTACCGTTAATTGTCTTTAAAATCGTCCTGATGTCGATGGTAGCTTATGGCACTGTTAATGCTGCAGGCTACATTTGGGCCATTGGTGATATTGGTGTAGGCCTAATGGCGTGGATTAACGTGTTGGGCATTTTGGTGATTTTCTTTATCCATAAACCCGCCATTCTTTGTTTAAAAGATTACGAAGAGCAGAAAAAAGCCGGTGGTCCTATTACCTTTGATCCTGTAAAGCTAGGTATTAAGAACGCGACCTTCTGGGAGAAACGTTTAGCCAAAGCACAACAACAAGAAAAACAATAATTTAATGTTTATCTGATCTATATCAGCCCCGAATGATCTCG
>CAZNXI010000249.1:0-3522 GCA_964577005.1 uncultured Rheinheimera sp. | reverse complement strand
CAAATCGGCCTGATCAACATGGCCCACAACCTGCGGCGCTTGGCCAGCAAGCACAGCAGCGCGATGACAGCAGCATGAACCGTGCCGTGAGCGCCCAAAAGCGAGCAGAAGCCTGTATGCAGCGCACTGATCATCCCAAAACGACAGAACGATCCGAGAATCGATACGTGCCAACAATGCTGGCTGCTGATCGGCGACGCTGAACTTCAGACGATCGATCGGCGAAGGTACCTGGCCGGCTCGTTTCCGGGTTGTTCAAACAGCTCTGGAGTCGGTTTGCTATTTTACCAGTTCACGAACTTTTCTTACGGCAGCCAGTGAGAGGGTTTTGGTCCATACTGGATTAATTTTCAGCAGCCGACTTATCAGATATCCGAACGAAACCGCCACGAAAGAATTTAATCCAATCGTTCTAGCTGCCGAAGACACCGCTTCTCCGAAACCAGCACGGATGCCTTTACCAGCAAACCCCAAGCCTTCGGAAATTGCCCCCCACACCCGCTTATCGGTAATGTTTATCAGATCCTTGTTTTTAAAGTCATGAGAAAATGCCATCCCAACAAAATGCGCCGAAAGCTTATCGATAAGTTGATTGGCCGAGATATCCTGAGCGCGTCCAGCGAGTATCTTCGTTCTCGCTTCGCGAGTTAACCTGTCTAGCAGTTTTATCCAGTCGGGGGAAACACTCAGCAGGAAAGCCTGTCGCCACAGTTCATCCGGTCTATTTTTGTCTGATAGTATAAGGTCAGAAACGGGGTATTTCGCGGAAGCCTGAAGAACAAACTTATCCAGATCCTTCGGAGCCGACTTGAGATCTCTTACCAGCGCACCCGTCTCTTTTAGTCTTGCTTGATCCATCAGTGAATGAACATAAAGATCAGGCTGCTCTTTCCCGAAATAAGTGTATGACTGAGTCGCTGCGGAAGAGTCAGCCCAGGAAGCCAGCGCTCGATGCATACAATAACGTCCCATCAATGTAATAGTCGAGGCCCTCGGCTCCCCCATTTTTTTTCCCTCGCCCCACATCTTGGTTATTTCATGGGGCAAGATCTTTTTTTCATTCACCTCCCGGAAGAATTCTAGAAAGAGATCGTTTCGGGCCTTAAATTGTTCCGCAAACGACTCGTTCTGCAGGGCGGCGAAAACCGACTGAACAGAACCTGCAAGATGTTGATGGTAGTTTGCATCGGATGCCAGAATTTGCGTCTTTTCCGCAGCATGACTCAAAGCATAACGAAGAACGACGGAATAGGAATTCGAAATATGTGGCTCCCCCAGCAGCTGACAGAGCTCGTCATCAAGCGCCTCTCGGGCTGATTCATTCTTGTCTTCCAACAACTTCTTGAGAGTCATTTTGAAGCCTGCAAGCCGACCCTCCCCTCCTTCTCTCGCTACAAAATCTTCGAGACCTGGAGCCAAACGAAGAGGCCTATTTAGCTCAATCCTTTGCAGAATTGATCTGATCGCGATCCCATGACCACCATGGCCTCGATCAATATAGACGAAACGGAACGGAAACGGAACGCGAGGGCGACTCTCGCTTTTGGAATCGCTAACGACGTTGTACCAAGCATTTAGAATATCACCAGCCACTAAAGCAAAGGTACGCGAGGAATGAAGCCATTGCTCGGGAACATCTATGACATTTCGAAATAATATTGCAAATAGCATCTGAGCCCTAACAGCACAAAGCGTCTCGATTTTACAGTACGCTTTAGCCGTCGCTTGAGAACTATATTCTATATTGCCCTTCTTGAACCAATATAGATGGTCATCGAATAAATCTAAATACATCCGCTGCTCCGGCATTTGACTTGGTTATGGGTGCGAATATTATTATTATTGACTCAGCATCTTTCCTAATGACATCCCTACCGGCATGGTTTTCTTGAGGGCGATATCAATTGCCCGGCCGAATCCGCGCGAATCTGTCCCGGTGCAAACGTCGGCGCCCGCTGTAAGCGGCCACAGAACTCCTCGGCGGCCGGCCGCGCTCATGAACTGCAGCACCCGCAAACGCTAGCGACGAGCCACTGGGTGGTTGTCCACTGGCCGTTCCATTGCGCTTCGACGCTGCTGCATACGCGCGGGCAGCGCGCTTCGGCTTCGGTCTCGCTGAAGATCGGGCCGGCGTCCACGTTGGTGCATTGCTGCTCGGCGGCGAGACCGAGCAGGAAGCTGAAGTTTGCGGCCTGCCTGGTGCCGCTGCTTGGATAGGCGAGCTTGGTACTGACGTGGCAGCCGACACAGTTGCCTACCGTGGGGTCGGCCTGGATGTAGGTTTCCATGCTGCCGTTGACGAGGAAGGCGGGGACGGAGTTGTTGTTGAGTACCCCGCGCTCGGGCTCGACGGAGCCGCCCCAGTTGGTGCCGATAAGGTAGTAGTTGGCGAACACGGAACCGATCGTGGACAGCCGCGCCTGGCAGTCGGCGTTGAGCTTCTGGGTCAGGGTGTAGACAGCCCAGCAGTGGCTGACCTGGGTGCCGCAGCATTGGCTCGGATCGCCGCTGCAGGTGTCGCCACCGGGCGTGGTCAGGTAGGCCGCCGCATACGGCGGCTGACGTTCCCAGATGAAGGCGCTGTCCTGGTCCTTCAGCTTCGGCGGCGTGTTCGGCGCCAGCGCCGCGCAGGCGGACTTGTAGAAGCTGGCATCGGGCGCGTTGGCGGGCGCCGGACACTGGTTGCGCTGGATCGTCTGGTAGCAGTTGTTGTCGGTCGCGGCGCAGGCCTGGGCGGCAAACGGAGCATTGTCGTTGTGCTCGAACGAGGCCCAGATGAATTGCGGCAGCAGATCTCCCTGCTTCACGTTGGCCTGGATGATGTGCAGGCCGACCAGGCCCAGGGTGACCTCGGTGCACAGGGGCCGGCCGTCGCGCACAAAGGCGCCCTGTACGCCGATCAGGGCCCGAGTGCTGAAATAGCGGCTGGTTTCGGCGGGCTCGATGATGCGCCAGGCGGCCTTCAGTTCCGTCGCGCCGACCCACTGTCGGGCCTGTCCGACTGCCCTGGCTGAAACAGGACGGTCTGATGGCTTTCGACGAAGGCCTTCTGGCCGGCGTAGGTGTTCAAGACCTTGCTTTCGATGTAGTCGCGTTCGACGGCGCGAGAGGTTCGTCATGTCCCCGCCTCGGCCGGATTCACCGGCTGGTACTGGAAGCTCGGCCCGGTCAGCACGGCCGGGTTCGGGATGCCGGCCATCATCGCCTTGGCCTGACCCTTCAAGGACATCATCAGACCGATCGCACGATTCATCTGCGTGCTGTCGTTGTCGCCGCTGAACAGGTCGCGCAGTGCGAATAGCAGGCTGGTGTAGGTGTAGTTGAAGTTGTCGTTCGCGAATGCCTGCGCCGAGCCGGGCGGGTATGGCGCCGCCTTCGAGTTCGGGTCAGTCTGCACCGCGTAGACGCCGTCCGGATCAAACGGCACCGGTGCGCCGGCATAGGCCCAGCCCGGCGCCTGGCCGGGCGTTTCGATCAGCCGCCGGCCCTTCTGGATCTCCATGAAGCGGTAGTAGTGCGCGA
>CAZNXI010000248.1:0-3543 GCA_964577005.1 uncultured Rheinheimera sp. | reverse complement strand
TCAATGAGCGGCATCCCCAAGCCAAGTTTGTGCTTAACCAGATCAGCTGCCTATTATTGCTGCTCTTGGCAGTCGCATTACTCTGGCTCACTGATGGTCCCGCCACCGGCAATGATATTCTGGTATTTCTATCAGCTAACTGGGCTGCTCCTTTTGGCATAGTGCTGGTGGGTGATCGGTTGGCCAGCTTATTTCTGTTATTAACGGCAATCCTAGCCAACTGCGCGCTGATTTTTTCTTATCAGCGCTGGGCCAGACTAGGGGTCCATTTCCATACCTTGTTTCAATTTCTGCTGCTTGGCATCAATGGCGCGGTACTGACCGGCGATTTGTTTAACTTGTTTGTGTTTTTTGAGGTGATGCTAGCCGCCTCCTACGGCTTATTACTGCACGGTTATAACATTCATCGTATTCGTGCGGGCATGCAATATATCGTGGTGAATTTAGTGGCATCGGTGTTTTTCTTATTGGGGATCGCCTTGGTGTATGCGGCGACAGGCACGCTTAACTTTGCCGATATTGCACTGAAAATCCCTGAACTTGCGGAAACGCAACGGCAAATGCTACATACCGCGAGCGCCATTTTAGCCGTCGCCTTTTTAACCAAAAGCGCAATGTGGCCTTTGGGTTTTTGGTTACCCACAACCTATGCTGCGGCGGCACCGCCTGTCACCGCCATGTTGGTGTTACTCACGAAGGTAGGGGTGTACGTTATTCTGCGCTTAAGTTTTTTATTCTTTGGCGAAGCAGCTGGCGCATCGGCAGATTTTGGGCAGACCGTGTTGCTTGTTGGCGGACTTCTGACCTTAAGTTTCGGTGCACTGGGTTTACTGGCGAGTCAGGATTCAGGCCGAATCGCCAGTTACAGTGCGGTGATCTCTTCCGGCACCTTATTGGCACTAATAGGCTATGGCGAAGCCGCTATCTTAAGTGCTTTGCTATTTTATTTACTTAGCTCAACCTTAGCGGTAGCGGCCTTTGTGCTATTAACGGAATTAATTGAACGCATCTATACCCCGGCCGACAGCGTGTTTGCGCTTAGTATGGAGTTTTTTGCCCCTGAAGACGAACAGCGTGAATCTGCTGGCGTGGCCATCCCTGGAGCCATGGCGTTTTTAGGTCTGGCGTTTGCTGCTTGTGCCCTTATTATGGCCGGCTTGCCACCGCTGTCTGGCTTTATTGCCAAATTCAGTATCCTGCATCAGCTATTACACAGTCGGCAGGATCTGGGCAGCTGGGTTTTGCTGATTTTACTTATCTTAGCGGGTTTAACCGCCATCATCTCGCTGATGCGGTTTGGGGTACGCAGTTTCTGGACTGCGCAAGCAGCACAGAGCCCGCGCTTAAAAATCAGTGAGGCCAGTCCGGTATTGTGCTTACTGTTGTTGGCAATTAGCATGGCCGTGCTGGCCGGCCCCTTGTTTGGCTTGCTTGATCGCGTTGCCGATGATTTGCTGCAAACAGAACGCTATATCCATCAGGTGCTCGAGGCAGCCCCCGTAAGAAGGAGCGAATAATGCCTAAAAACTGGTTAGCTCGGCTAGTCCCTTCGCCGCTGTTATCATTATTTTTACTGGTGATCTGGCTATTACTTAACCAAAGCATCGCCCCTGCCCAACTCGTCTTGGGCAGCTTGCTCGCCCTGATCTTGCCCAAAGCGACGTTACGCTTGCGTCCTAACTACGCACGTTTTGCTAAACCCAAAGTGTTTTTTAAGCTCATTGCTTGGTCTACACTCGAGATCCTGCGCTCCAGTCTCAATGTCAGTCGCATAATTTTAAGGCGCCATTCGCAACCGCCAAATGCTCAGTTTATTAAAGTACCGCTGGACTTAAGAGATAGCACTGGACTGGCGGTGTTATCCTGTTTAATTAACTTAACGCCCGGTACAGTCTGGATTGAAATTTTACCCGAGACACATGAATTATCTTTGCATGTGTTTGACTTGCAGGATACGCAATGGTGGATAGATACCATCAAACAACGCTACGAGCAGCCACTGCGTGACATTTTTGAACAGGAGCCAACATGAGAGCCTTATTAGAATTTACCCTCGCTTTTTCGCAGCTCTGTTTGTTAGTGGCAATGCTGTGCTGTGCCGTTCGTTTACTGCGTGGCCCGACAGCGCAAGATCGCGTACTCGCCTTAGACACTTTATGGATGGTGGTGATGCTTTTTACCTTAGTATTGGGGATCAGTTTTGCCAGCCAAGTCTACTTTGAGTTGGCGATGTTAATTGCCCTAACTGGTTTTGTGTCGACTATCGCGCTGGCCAAGTTTTTAATGCGCGGAGAAATTATCGAATGAGTCAGTTACCTGAGCATATCCCGCTCTGGCTCGGGATCCCGATAATACTGTTGCTGTTAGCCGGTAGCTTAGTCACGCTGATTGGTGCACTTGGCTTATATCGGCTACCACATTTTTATCAGCGAATTCATGGCCCGGCGATTATCATTACCTTGGGTACCGGCTGCTTTTTACTGGCTTCTATGTTGTTTTTTAGTGGTTTGGCACAACGGCCGGTGCTGCATGAGCTGCTGATCACGATCTTTGTGTTATTAACCGCCCCTATCAGCGCTATGCTGATTATGCGAGCGGCCGTGTATCGGGATTTGCGCAATAGCCATAAACAGACTGCTGCGAAAACGCTGGATAACCTCGATACCAAAGAATAGCCCAAGGCGGCAGCTAGCATAAGGAGAAGGTTAAATCCCTTCTCCTAAAAACACCTTGCTATAACGCGGTAAGATAAAAGCCGTATCACCCTGTTTTAGCTTAAGCAGCTTAAAGTGCTCTTTGGCTAACTCAATAT
This sequence comes from uncultured Rheinheimera sp., assembly GCA_964577005.1. GTDB lineage: Bacteria > Pseudomonadota > Gammaproteobacteria > Enterobacterales > Alteromonadaceae > Alishewanella. The sequence goes on along the minus strand of CAZNXI010000248.1, from coordinate 731 downwards.
GAATTAGCTGCTGATCGCTTTCGGCGACCACTTCTAACCTCACTGCTGGGCCGACAATAGTCACTAAATCTAATTTGACTTTAATGCTATCGGGCTGCGGCAGATTAAACACATCAATTTCATGCGGCCTTACATAAGCCAAACCGGCTTGCTCTTCGCTATTGGTATATTCTGGTGAGGGCACATTCAGCTTACCAATGCTGCTCTGACCTTGTTTTACCCGAGCATGGAACAGATTTACATTACCCAGGAATTCGTACACAAAAGGATTAGCCGGGTTGTCATACACCTGCTCAGGGGTGCCGTCTTGCTCAATACGGCCTTTATTCATCACCACTATTCTGTCAGCCACTTCCAGCGCTTCTTCCTGATCGTGGGTTACAAAGACGCTGGTGACATGAATTTCATCATGCAGGCGGCGCAACCAGCGGCGTAGCTCAGCACGCACCTTGGCATCCAAGGCGCCAAAGGGCTCATCTAATAACAGCATTTTCGGCTCTACCGCCAAAGCGCGGGCTAAGGCAATCCGTTGACGCTGCCCGCCAGAGAGCTGCGAGGGATAACGGTCTGCCGTCCAGCCCAGTTGCACTAACTCCAATAAGTTATTCACTTTTTTGGCAATCTCGGCTTTGGATGGGCGGAATTTTTTTGGCTTAACCGTTAGGCCATAGGCCACGTTTTCAAACACCGTCATATGTTTAAACAATGCATAATGCTGAAACACAAAGCCG
>CAZNXI010000247.1:0-3544 GCA_964577005.1 uncultured Rheinheimera sp. | reverse complement strand
GCGCTATAACAACAGAACCACCACCAAACTTGGAATCACCAACTACATGAAGAATTTTTTTCTTTGCCACTTAAAGTCCTTAAAGATAAAGCAGGCTATTACAACAGGCTCCGAATCACCAGAGCAACTAAACAGCAATTTCTTTGATTAACTCTCTTACCTTGTATTGCCAGGATAAGGACTCTTTAGGAAAGGATATTACCTGGTCACGAATGGACTCATACCATGTCACAATACAATCAAAGTCAAAACTCTCGTTCTGGAAATCTATTTTCTTCCATAGCGAGCCTTCATAGCAACGTAAATCTTGATCGGGTGTCGCAGAAATAAAAGGTTTTGCAAGTAACGCATACTCTTTAGACTTTAGGGTTGAAGACACTTCAAAGCCAATACGGTCTAATGCAAGGCTATCTACCCCAAGGTGGGATCTACTTATAATAGCAAGTGTATCCTCTTTGCTTTTACTGCCATGCAAAATGAAGCTAACTTTTCGGTTATTGAGACTATGGATTTGAGTAAGCAGCTCGTCGGAGATAAAGCCAACGAGATTCACCAAAATTGGCTTTTCACCATGGTAGTTTTTCAATGAACAAATCAGCCTATCAAGCCCATGCCAAGATTTAAACTCAGAGGCAACAAAGACAACTTGCAGTGTTTCATAATTGGCTGGCAAACTGGCTACATTTTGCTCAGACGGTGCCACATAGATATCTGACAACGAAACGCCATTCGAAAAAACAATGTATTTTCCTACGCCTGCGAACCTTGATTTCTGATGGCTGGAGATTTGACTGGTTACAGACAGGTGCCCCAAGCATTTCTTTAAAAATAAAGGCGCAAATAACAATTCGGAGAAATACTGTATATGTTTAAATAAGAAAGGAAACCCAGCTTTTTTTATTTCATTTAGCTCAATTGAATGATGCTCAAAATAAACCTTGCTAAGCTCTTTCTGGAAGAATAGCGCAGAAAAGTCGAAAAGTGGATATCGCAGCAACACATAGTCGTAGCTACTAAAGTCAATAAGGCTTTTTATCAAGTAAAATCGCGCTATTTTGACAAAGCGAGCTTTGGGTAAAAAATCATAGTTTATATATCTTACCCCATTAATTACACCGTCGAAATCGCGATTCAAGACATAGACATCAATATTGTTTTCATTAAAAAATGGGGAGAACTGTTCAATTTTATTTCTAACACCAGACATTCTTCCCTTGGAAAAAATCAGGGACACATGAGCGCCTTTCTTCAACATTTTCATTACCTACCAGTATATAATGAGGATCACTCATTAAAGAAAAAACTATATGGAATAAACGTATACCTATACTCTACTGAGTTAACACCATTAAATTTGGCTACATGGTGTTGTTCCATAATAACTGAATGAACTGCGGGCACTGTCATGGAAAGTACAAAAACAGAGCTGAACACAACCTTGCTAAATTGCTTCTTAAATCCAAGCTGATCATTCGCAATTACAAATAAAATAAATAGCCCCAAAAGAGTGTAGAGCCGATAAAATATATCGATATATAGTATACCTATAACAGAAAACACCAATATACTGTTATAAGCTAACACTCTTATAGAGACTTTCATTCGGAGAATGGAAAGAATCAAGTAAGCTAAAAAAGGTGAAATAAATAGCACTAATGCAATGCCACTAAGGGATATCTTTTTATTCTCAGATTGAAGGTAGAGAGCTGCCTTAATTAAAAAATAATCAAAAATAACGAAAAACAAAAGTACCGCTGAAGAAATTAAAAGTGTAACAACTTTCCAGTTAAGCATATTTCTATAAATAACCCATATGGGAACTAAAAGAAAAATTGAAAAGTGATTCAATAATGCCAGAGTCAGAAAAAATATGCTTTTCCTAGTTGAACTCTGCTGCAGCGAATAGATAAAAATTAAAACAGCGAGACCGACTCGAATGGTGTTAAGGTGAAACTGTAAATAAAACGTCAAAACATAAATAAGAATAAAAAAGAACGGGTATCTAATCCTAACCAAAATAAGATAAAGAAAAAAGCTTTGCAAAAAAGCATAAATCATTAATAGCAACTGGTAATCATTACTAAAAAAAGAACAGAGCTTCATTAATAATATAAAAGCAGGTTCAAACCTAAAGCCAAACACAGGGTAATTTTCCTGCAAGTATACCATGTAAATGTCTGCATATATTACAGTATCAGACCCTACACTCCCCCTAAACCCAGCAACAAAAAAAAATAAAGACAGCATGCAAAGAAAAAACACTGAATTCAATCTGTCATTCTGTACTGACAAAATTTTAAACAACAAAATAATTAGCACACAAAGCAAGTAAATAAGCATATAAAATTTAGCCTTACCTAGCCTTTAGTGAAGATACATAACCAAAGCATAATTTGCATAAGCTAATGATATCAGTTCTAAACCAGAAACAAAAAATCAAAAATGATGCTAAAAATGCTGAAGCAACATAGGTAACTGGTGGTAAAAAAATATTCGCAATTAAACTAATTGATAATACCAAAACTATAGATAAGTAAATTTTACGGTTATCTAATCTCAGCCAAATTCTTGAACTGGCTTCAGTTCTTATCACAAAAAAAGTGAAGAAGGCTAATGCAGAAGAAACAGCAGCGCCACGAGCCCCGTAAATAGGAATCAAATACCAATTTCCAACTAAATTTAAAAGTAGAGCTATTAATGCAGCTAACAAAGAAAATAAAGTCTTTCTAGTCACACCAATCCCAATACCAGTTGCTTCAGATAAAGTATACAATAAGGGATAAGCCATAGCTGATAGTAAAATATATTGTACTTGAGCATACTCATCCGGCAATATATAACTTACAAGCCAAGAAAGCATACCAACTAACGACCATATTATTAAAATAACTACAGCTACAGAGTTCGTTACTTGTTGAACTTTCTTTATACACAATTCACTAGAGCTCCACTTATATACAGTAGGCACCCAGACAGTTGTGAATACAGCTTGAAATATAAGGGCTATAGCTGCGAAACTAAGTGCAACAGAATACACGCCTAACTCACTGAAACTTGAAAAATTCCGTAAAAAAATTTTGTCAGTACTCGTCAAACCCCAAAATGCTACGCCGCTCCCAATTAGTGGCAGTGCATAATTAATCATATGTCTTAATCTTGTAAGATTCATCCTAGCACGTAATGCACTTTTCCACACACGCCGAGTATTCCAACTTAATAAAGCCAGTACAGTAAAGATAGAAAAAAAATGTGCAACAATTAGTTCCGTAAAGAAGAGGCTATCTTTAAATAATACAAAGAATACTATCAAAAACAGGAATATCAGCTTTGGCATAACTAGACTAACTGAGTATGCCCCCCCTCTTTCCTGCATTCGAAGTATTAAACTAAGGTAGCGAGAAATAAAGCTAAAAACTATGGATAAAATAACCAAAAAAGAAATCAATGCCGAATCTAGCGCAAATAGTAAATTAGAAACCGAGCATGAAAAAAGGTAAACCAATATGAAAATGACTATCAAAATAAATAAGCCAGGAAGTACCAC
>CAZNXI010000246.1:0-3547 GCA_964577005.1 uncultured Rheinheimera sp. | reverse complement strand
CCTGACAAAGCCGCAACCATACCGGCCATTGTTGGAATAGTTGCCATGGAAATACCCGCCGCCATAGTGCGTGGGTTACCGGTACCTTGGGTGGCCATAATATCAAACACCGCAATCATACCCGTTACTGTTCCAAGTAAGCCCACTAAGGGGCACATTGCAACTAATGTTTTAATCAGTAACATTCTTTGATCGAGTTTGTCCGTCGCTTCAGAAATCCAGCAATCACGGATCTTATGCGCATACCAGGAAGTGGTATCTTCCCGGGCATCCCACTTAGCAATGATGTCCCGTTTAGTTTTTGGGAAAATTGCCGTGACATACCAGTAGCGCTCAATCATCAATACCCACATGAAGAAGAGCACTGCGGCGACAACGTACAGGACGTTGCCTCCCGTATGGATAAAATCCTGAACCGATTCCCACAGCCCTAGTAGCTGGAGCATCATTAGGCTTTCTCCTTCTCCGCGTGAGCAGCAACGATACCCGCAGCTTGCTCATCCAGAACTTGCAGAATAGATTTAGCACGAGATTGAACAATGCTGTGTGCGAACAACAGTGGCAGTGCAGCAATCAGACCTAGTGCGGTAGTAACCAAGGCTAAAGAAATTGAACCTGCCATTAACTTCGGATCACCAGTACCGTACAGCGTGATTTGCTGGAAGGTTAATATCATACCTATAACCGTACCTAATAGACCCATTAACGGTGCTACAGCGGCTAATAACTTGATTAGACCAATACCACGATCCACTTTTGGCGTTTCACGTAAAATCGCTTCGTCTAACTTAAGCTCTAAGTTCTCAACATCAGAATTTTTATTGTCATGATAGACTTTTAAAATACGACCCAGTGGGTTGTTGGTAGAAGGATTGCTTAAGTTTTTCAACTGTGAACGCATTTTTGCACCCACTGCAGTTAATACTAATAAACGCTCAAGCGCGATTAATAAACCAATGGCGAGTAATACAGTGATTAAGTAACCTACAGTACCACCTTCATGGAAGTATTCAATTAAAGTTGAACGCTGTTGGTTTAAGCGTAACAGTGAGTTACCCTTAGTTGGGTCGACGTATAAGCTCGATAATTCGCCAGCACGTGCGCTGTTGAAAGCAGCAACTGAGCTTTGAATTTTAGACTGAGGTGCACGGCCCAACGGCTGGATTTGATCAGTATCAACGTTACGGATTAAATAGTCAGTTGCGGTGGTTAAGTGGAAAGAACCGAAACGCGTAACACGCTGCGTTGAGCTACCACCTGCCAGTTCAACCACTTCAGCATCAAACTTAGCAATTTTACCTGACTCAGTCATTTCAGTAAGCATTGCAACCCATAACTCTTCCATCTGCTCGATAGTAGGTAATTCGGTTGCTGCTGCGATTTCACGTAATACTACGTCACGGCCTGGATACTGAGCACTAATGATTGAACTAGAAATAGCACCAACGGTTTTGTTAGCGGTTTGACGAACCACACCAAACACTTCACCCATAGTACCTAAAGCGCTTTGCAATTCTTGTTGCTTTTGTGCAATTGAAATATCGTTCTGGGCATATTGCTGCTGTAAACGCTTACCACGCGCTTCTTCGTCTGAAAGTTGACGTTTAGCGGTGTTTAATAAGGCTTGTTTGTCAGCACGATCAGCTAAGAAAGCACGCTCACGTTCTTGGTTAACACGGCCTTCAATAGTACGCTGTTGTTGAATTTGTTGTAAAAGCCTGTCTAACTCTTGGGTATTCGCTGTCGCATTAAAAGCTACAGATGCAGAAAGTGTAACTGCAGCAGCGACGATTAAATTTTTAATTGCCAATTTCATCTAAATATTACTCCGCTGCGAAAAGTGGTACACGGTCCATCTCAAGCGTGGCTTCACGACGTGCCATCTTGATAAAGTTACCGATTGAAGGAATGAATGAAGCGTCTACACTTTCCCAGTTACCAGTAGCTTTATTGTATACCCAACCAGCGCTGTTATCTAAAGCCACAGCCATGAGTGCTAAGCGACCTAAATGCACGAAGTCAACTGTGATTTCAGTACCGTTTAGCGATAGAGTACCTTGGAATGCATCTAATGAAGAACCGTAGCCCATTTCAATTTCATAGGCTTCTAAGATTTGACGGAACTGCTCAGAACGTTGTACATCTGAACGACCCATTAAGTCACGTAAGCGCTCAACGCGCTCTAAACGGCGATCAGTACGTAATGGAATATCTGCTTTCACGAACTGCTCTAAAGAGTCGATCATGCGGAACATCAGTGGCACTGTGCCTTGGTTGGTTTTTTCCAGACCGTCGATTTGACGCTGTATACGATCAATTTGACGTTGTTGGTCAGCAACTAAAGTAGCTAAGAAATCGTTATAGACTTTAAGGTTTTCGGTTTGATCAACCACACCACGATATTCACCTAACAGCTCTTGTGTCTGTTCGTAAATGGTATTGATTTTTTCTTGAGACTGTACTGCAGCGCGCTGAATTTGAGTATTTGCTTGATGCAGATCTTTTAGGTCTGTTGCTGCAGCTGAGCCAGCTAGAGCAAAACTGCCCGCCAGTGCAGAGGCAACAAGACTCATATGAATTTTTTTATTAAACATAGTTCCCAACCAATAATTGCTGATTAACGTAACCTGATGTTGTAAGGGTCGCCGTTTAACAACGACAGCGAACCCTCGATTTAGAGGGTAAACCATCCGCATCATTACAGGTAAAATGGCTATTGTCAACAGACAGAAAGGCCGTGAACACCTGTAATGATGCGGCTTAATACAAGGTTTTACACCAATTTTAAACTCGGTTAAATAGTGCAAACGCTTTTTATTTAACCGAGCCGTCATACTTTGGTTATTTTATGTTCGGTGTTAATTTACCCGCTACATATAAATCAACCATTTTATCTAACGACAACGCCTTAATTTTACTGGCTTGACCGGCACAACCAAACGCTTGGTACCGAGCCACACAGATATCAGACATTGCTTTTATAGATTCTTGTAAATATTTACGTGGATCAAATTCCGCTGGGTGCTGCGCCATGTATCGGCGGATAGCACCTGTAGAAGCCAAACGTAAATCGGTATCAATATTAATTTTACGGACACCGTATTTGATACCTTGCTGGATTTGTTCAACCGGTACGCCATAAGTTTCCGGGATGGCGCCACCATATTCGTTGATAATTTCCAGCCAATCTTGTGGTACAGAAGAAGAACCGTGCATCACTAGGTGCGTATCAGGGATCCGCTCATGAATCGCTTTGATGCGATCAATGGCAAGAATATCATCTGTTGGCGGTCGGCTAAACTTATAAGCACCATGCGAAGTGCCACAAGCGATGGCTAAGGCGTCAACTTGCGTTTCACGGACAAACTGTGCCGCTTCTTCAGGATCAGTCAACATTTGATCATGGGTTAACTTACAATCGGCACCAATGCCGTCTTCCTCGCCTGCTTCACCCGTTTCCAGTGAACCTAAACAACCTAGTTCACCTTCTACCGAAACACCACAAGCATGCGCTATTTCAACAACACTTCGCGTTATATCCGCATTA
>CAZNXI010000245.1:0-3592 GCA_964577005.1 uncultured Rheinheimera sp. | reverse complement strand
TTACCAGAAGCGGTCTTTTTAAAACGCTTCGCGGCACCTTTATTGGTTTTCATCTTAGGCATAGTATTTAAACTCGCATTGTTAAGTTACAACGAATAATAAGGCGTTAAAAAACTGCGGCAAGCCACAGTTCTTTACACTTGTAGGCGCTTATTACTTCTTATTTGGGGCCAGCATCATGATCATCTGACGACCTTCTACCCGGTTAGGGAAAGATTCGCAGATGGCGATATCAGACAGATCCTCTTTAATTCGAGTCAACATCTCAATACCGATTTCCTGATGCGCCATTTCACGACCACGATAACGTAGTGTTACTTTAGCTTTGTCACCCTCTTCAATGAAGCGACGCAGGTTGCGTAGTTTTACCTGGTAATCGCCTTCATCAGTTCCAGGCCGGAATTTTATTTCCTTAATCTGGATCTGTTTTTGCTTCTTCTTCTGCTCTTTAAGAGCTTTGCTCTTTTCGAACAGGAACTTACCGTAGTCCATCAACTTACAAACTGGTGGTTCCGCTGTAGGGCTAATTTCTACTAAATCAGCACTCGCTTCTTCCGCTAACCGAATTGCTTCTGCCGTGGTAACGACACCCAGCTGCTCACCTTCCATACCAATTAATCGTACCTCAGGTAGATTAATTTCTTCATTTATCCTATTAGGACGGTTGGCCGGTAATGTTTTCTTTCCTACTTTAATAGTATGTTCCTCCGAAAAATTGTCTGTTCACTAAAGCCTATACCCGACTTTTGATTTCAGTCAGTAATTTCTCAACAAAGCTGGCCACTGGCATCTTGCCTAAATCTTCAGCTTTGCGTGTTCTTACTGCAATATCACCTGCTTCGACTTCTTTGTCACCAACGACGACCAGGTACGGAATACGCTTTAATGTGTGCTCGCGGATTTTAAAGCCTATCTTCTCATTTCTCAAGTCACTTATTGCTCTAATTCCGTGAGATTTGAAAGTTTTTACCAATTCTTGCACATATTCGGCCTGATTATCGGTAATATTCATCACCACCACCTGAGTTGGTGCTAACCAAGCTGGGAAAAAGCCGGCGTACTCTTCAATCAAAATACCGATAAAACGCTCAAGCGATCCTAAAATGGCACGGTGAATCATGACCGGTACTTGCTTATCGCCACTTTCGGCAACATAGCTGGCACCTAAACGACCGGGTAGTGCAAAATCGAGCTGCACTGTACCACATTGCCAAGCACGGTTTAAGCAATCGTGCAAAGTAAACTCAATTTTCGGGCCATAGAAGGCGCCTTCACCCGGTTGCAGTTCATAAGCGATGTCATTCGCTTTAAGTGCATCCATCAAGCCTTTTTCTGCACGATCCCAAATTTCATCAGAACCAATGCGCTGTGCAGGACGCGTCGACAACTTCACTTTGATATCTTTAAAACCAAAGGTGCTGTAAGTATCAAATACCATTTTGATACATTTGGTCACTTCAGCCGGGACTTGCTCTTCAGTACAGAAGATATGCGCATCGTCCTGCGTAAAACCACGGACTCGCATTAAACCATGTAAACCACCTGAGGGCTCATTACGATGGCAACAGCCAAACTCGGCCATTCTAAGGGGCAAGTCACGGTAAGACTTTAAGCCTTGGTTAAAAATTTGCACATGGCCTGGGCAGTTCATCGGCTTAATGGCGTATTCGCGATGCTCAGACTGGGTGGTAAACATGTTTTCAGCATACTTTTCCCAGTGACCAGACTTCTCCCACAGCACGCGGTCCATCATTAATGGACCTTTTACTTCGTCGTAATCGTATTCGCCCAGCTTTTCACGGACAAAGCTTTCTAGCTCGCGGAAAATAGTCCAGCCATCGTTATGCCAAAACACCATACCTGGCGCTTCTTCTTGCCAGTGGAAAAGACCTAACGCCTTACCTATTTTGCGATGATCACGCTTTTCGGCTTCTTCTAACTGTTTTAAATAACCAGCAAGCTGTTTTTTATCGGCCCAAGCGGTGCCGTAAATACGCTGCAGCATTTTGTTTTTCGAATCGCCACGCCAATAGGCACCGGCCACTTTCATAATTTTGAAGTGCTGACAAAACCGCATATTGGGTACATGCGGGCCACGACACATGTCGGTGTATTCTTCGTGGTGATATAACGCAGGGAAGCTATCGCGCGGAATATTTTGCTCTAAAATTTCCTGTTTATAACTCTCGCCTCGGCTATTAAAGGTGTCCCAGGCTTCTTGCCAGCTAACCTTTTTCTTAATCACGTCGTATTCGGTTTTGGCCAGTTCCAGCATACGCGCTTCCAGCACGGCTAAATCGTCTGTATTAATAGGACGGTCTAAATCAACATCATAGTAAAAACCATTGTCGATCACCGGGCCTATGGCCATCTTCACATTAGGCCATAATTGCTTGATCGCATGACCTAATAAGTGCGCGCAAGAGTGGCGTAATATCTCTAAGCCTTCCTGATCTTTGCTGGTTACAATGCTTAAGCTGGCATCTTGGGTAATCAGCTCACAAGCATCTAGCAACTCACCATTCACTTTACCGGCAATGGTCGCTTTCGCTAAGCCGGGGCCGATATCTTTGGCAACATCTAAAATGGAAACTGCGTGGTCAAAAGCGCGCTGGCTGCCATCTGGCAGAGTAATAACTGGCATGATAAATCCTTATACAGTGGTGGCCCATACCAAGGGTCACATGTTTTTTGTTCAAAGGGTTAGCATCTTGCTGCAACGCCATCAGTTAATGACTTACACGAAAAGTCATAAGATGGTGCTAGCAGTAAGGCGAATAAATCGGCGACTATAGTAACAGGTGTTGTTAATGGCTAAAAGCCATAATTGCGGGCGAAGCAAGCCTAACTACCGGCAAACAGCCGAAACTTTTGCTGTACCTCATACTGCTGTTGGTTGTACAAACTAAAATACTGTTGGGCTATGTCATCAGTTAACATTTTCATTGAATAGGTTTGCTCGATGGATTGCACTATAACAACGGCTTTTGCAGCATCGCCTTGCCCCTGACAAATTGCCTCTTTAATCTCTGGTGCAATGTTTAGCCCGGCGACAAACTCAGCAGGAGCCACACCAAACAACACATCAACACCGGAAATTAGCGCCGTTAAAAAGCACTGAAGTTGCCTGTTAATATCTAAATCCCAGTGTTCAGCAAGCCGCAGCGCAGTGTAAGCCCGTGTAAGAATTAAACTGGCTGCTGCCGGGCTGCAATTGTTCAGTACAGCAAACATAAGCACCCATTTTTTAACCACATCAAGCCCCAACCGAACGATAAGATCTTTTACCGAGCTGACTTCACGGGTTTTTCTGTACAGTGGGCTGTTGGCTATACGCAGCATACCAATGACCAGGGTAGGCTCATCGTTTAATTGCCGGGATAATTTTGCAATATCAGGTTCAGGCTGAAACAGGTTGTCAATCAGCTCTGCCAGTTTTAGCGTTGCCACTGGAAGTTTTTTACCTGTAACTAATTCAGGCCGGGCTAAAAAGTACCCCTGGAACTGGGTAAAGCCTAAAGCTTTGCATTGCTGCAGCTGCTCTGGCGTTTCGACCCGCTCTGCCAACCAAATTAACGGAAACCGGCGCAAG
>CAZNXI010000244.1:1942-3593 GCA_964577005.1 uncultured Rheinheimera sp. | reverse complement strand
AAATAAGCAAAGGGGATGATTACCTGTATCTTGGTGGGACAGTACACTTTTTACCTGATTCCGCTTTGCCATTGCCGGCTGAGTTTGAAAAAGCTTATCAAGCAACAGATACCTTGGTGTTAGAGACCTCCTTACCCGACCCAACAGATACGGCTTTACAAGCCTTGATGATGCAGGCCATGACTTATCAAGATGATCGTCGGCTTTCAACGGTGCTCTCTGCAGAGGTCTATCTGCAAGTTGCAAACTATTTTGCACCTTATGGGCTGCAGTTACAGCAATTGGATAGCTTCAAGCCCGGTTTTATCGTTATGCAAATGCTGGGCATTGAATTAATGAAAGCAAACATGGCAGGTGATGGCGTAGACGCTTACTTTGATAAAAAAGCACAGGCTGATGCTAAACCGCGGGCCTATTTGGAAAGCGTTGATAGTCAAATTCAGTTGCTCGCCAATATGGGCGAAGGCTACGAAGACGCCTTTATTAGGCTGAATTTGCAGCAATTTAGTAACTTTGACACTTACTTCGAAGCCGCCCTGAATGCTTGGCGCGCTGGCGATATGCAAACACTCAATACGTTAATGGTACAACCTACGCGTGATATGGACCCGATACTCTATCAAGCCTTAATTGTGGTGAGAAATCAAAACTGGTTACCGCAGATCGAGCAAATGTTTGGTAATACCCAAAAAGAGTTGGTGTTAGTCGGGGCTGGGCATCTTGCCGGTGAGCATAGTGTTTTAGCCTTACTGGAACAGGCTGGATACCAGGTTCAGCAATTAACACTAGACGACAAATAATCATAAAAATTATATTTTATTTTTATTTTTCAATAGTTTGTGTTTTTTGTATGTTGGTTATAACTCGGTTATAACCAACGTCTTAACTTTATCATCATAAAGTCACCTAGGTGTTATCGCCTAATTTACAGCAAAGCCTTAACTTCTATCCAAGGCTACGGCTGCATTATTTTGAGAGGCCATACATGAAACTTACAAGAGAGACGATCTGTTCTTGCGCTTGGGCTGCCATTTGCTTTGGTGGTTGGTTAGCGCTGCATTGGTATACGATTACGCTTATTCAATTCTAGCCAGCGCCGTTTTATAGAAATGCTAATGGCCTGTCAGCCAGCCTGAGCATTAAAAGAATAAGCCAAGACAAAAGCATTTAAACCTTTGCTAGATTTTACCTCATTGGTTAATTTGTTTAATCTAAGATGATTTTTGCAAAGATTGAGCCTAACGGCTTTATAGATTTTATTATTGTTTGCAATGTAAAAACCGCTGGTTAATCCAGCGGTTTTCGCTTTTGAAAACTGATCTGCTCAACCTTTTATCTGCAATAAAATAAGGTAGAATAGCGTAATTATTTAGAAATGGATGAACGCGAATGGCATTAAATGTAGTGATTTTAGCCGCCGGTAAAGGCACACGGATGAAATCGGATTTACCTAAGGTATTGCACAAAGTGGCTGAGCGGCCAATGGTGCAGCATGTGATTGATACTGCCCGCGCGCTGGGCGCCGACAAGCCGCAACTGGTTTATGGTTATGGTGCTGATGCCTTAAAAGTGGCCATGGGTGAGCAGCCATTGCATTGGGTATTACAGGCGGAACAATTAGGCACCGGCCATGCTGTAGCCCAGGCTATCC
>CAZNXI010000244.1:0-1932 GCA_964577005.1 uncultured Rheinheimera sp. | reverse complement strand
TTGCCGATGACGATACCGTATTAGTGCTATATGGCGATGTGCCGTTAACTCGGCTGGAAACCTTGCAGCAACTGCTGGCGGCAAAACCGGCTAATGGTTTAGCCATTCTTACTGTTAACTTACCTAACCCAACTGGTTATGGCCGTATTATGCGTGAAAATGGCAAAGTAACAGGCATTGTCGAGCAAAAAGATGCCACGCCAGAACAGCTGAAAATTCAGGAAGTAAACAGCGGCATTATGGCGCTGCCGGGTAAACAGCTAAAAAGTTGGCTAGGCCGCCTATCAAATAGCAATGCCCAGGGCGAATACTATTTAACAGATGTGATTGCGATGGCGCACGCCGAAGGTGTTGATATTGCCACAGCTCAGCCGCAAAACCCGATGGAAGTAGAAGGCGCGAACAATCGCGTGCAATTAGCCGCCTTAGAGCGCGCTTATCAGCAGCGAAAAGCCGAAGAACTGATGCTGGCTGGCGCTAACTTACGCGATCCAGCGCGTATTGATGTGCGTGGTACGGTTGAAGTCGGTAACGATGTCATGATCGATATTAACGTGATTTTCGAAGGCAAAGTTGTGTTGGGTAAAGGCGTGACCATTGGTGCCAACTGTATTCTTAAAGACTGCACTATTGGCGATAACACCGAAGTTAAACCCAACTCGATGATTGAACAAGCCACTGTGGGCAGTGACTGTTCGGTTGGCCCTTATGCCCGCTTACGGCCAGATAGTGTGATGTTGGATGACAGCCATGTCGGCAACTTTGTTGAGATGAAAAAAACCACGCTGGGCAAAGGCTCTAAAGCCAACCATCTGACTTACTTAGGCGATGCGGTAATCGGCGACAAAGTGAATGTTGGCGCCGGCACCATTACTTGCAACTACGACGGCGCCAATAAGTTTGTGACGACCATTAAAGATGGTGCTTTTATTGGCTCGAATAGCTCACTGGTCGCACCGGTTACGGTGGGTGAAAACGCCACGGTTGGTGCCGGTTCAGTACTTACCCGCGATGCAGGAGACTGCGAGTTAGTGGTTGCCCGTGCCAAGCAGCGGCATATTGCAGGCTGGCAGCGGCCGGTTAAAATTAAAAAATAATTTTTGTTATTAACCCCACTAAGTCGTGGGGTTAATTTTATGTTGCTTTTGGGACTCTGGATAACGCAAGATACTTATTACTTATCATCAGCAAGATAGATTTAAATGAAGAAACCAATTAACTGGGAAAAATACACCGCACTAAGCTCGATGCTAGTGGCGGTATTAGCCTTGGCCATTTCCATCTGGCAAAGTTATAGCATACAGCAGCACAATAAATTATCGCTTAGGCCTTATTTAGAAGCTGAATTTAACACTTCTCTAGAAGGCGGCTGGGAACTCTATATTAATAATCAGGGACTGGGGCCGGCTCAGGTGACGGATGTAAAATACATAGCTGATGGCACGATATATCGAGATAGGGATGCGTTTCTAATTGCACTGGGTGAGGATCCAGATTGTTATGTTAAGGGAAATGTAGGTCGCTTTTATAAAGTGTCAGATAGGCAGATAGTTTTCAGTCCTTTGGATAGCTCTTGTCGCAAAACTGAAGCTGAGTTGATGGCATTGCTAAGCCGGATGCAAATGATCCTCGATTATCAATCTTTGTATGGTGAGTCATATCAATTGGTAATTGGACAACACTGAGTAACAATAGGTTCTCGTAAAAATTGCCGTTGGTTATACTGGTAAGAGCCAGCTTAATACGGTATTGGCCAGCGCATTACTAATTCAGCACCACCGGTAACCAGGTTTCGAGCCTCAATGCTGCCGCTGTGCTGCATTACGATTTCCTGACACAACATTAAGCCAATGCCGGAGCCATCGGCCTTAGTGGTGTAAAACGGCGTAAACAGGTTGTCGATATTGGCAAAGCCGGGGCCGTTATCGCTAA
>CAZNXI010000243.1:2454-3608 GCA_964577005.1 uncultured Rheinheimera sp. | reverse complement strand
ATAGCGGGATGACAAAAACCGTCGCTTTCTTTGGATAGCGCACTTTGCCGTTCACCGTCACGTATCTAGCAAAGGTGATCTCACAAGTGTTACCACATTTGGGGCAGTACCCTGTCTTCATGTGGAATCTCCTGTATCTGTTCGCAAACCTTAAACCCATAAAAATTTGCGATTTGTTTGGAGAACCACTAGACTATCGGTGCTAATTCGAAAGTGTCGTGGTTGGGTTACCTCCATAGACACCGGTTGATGCGTCAACATCTACCGAACCCAAGCCCTGATTTATCAGGGCTTTCTAATAAAATTCAAATGAAAGCTGCTTAGATTCATATCCCAAATATTGCAACGCATACTCTGCAAACGAGTCTGCTTGCCATTCTGCATCTTCAGCTTCTATCGCTGGGGTTGTAGAGAAATGAAGTGCTGCTTGATGGCCAAGTAAAAGATGACCTATCTCATGAAACACTATTGATAGTGCATTTCTATCACCAGCGCAGGCGTCTATATAAATGTGTTCGGGTATGCTAATAGTCGCACTATGAGGGTCATAATGTCCAACGATTGACCCGTAGGTTGCAGCACTCCATTCTAAATCTGCGACTGGGTTTAGCGTTATATTATAAATGCTTAGACTTTCTAAATTTTGATCATATCGTTTTCTGCGTGATTTTTTTGGTTTAAATCCAAACACTTTACAGAATGCGATAGCATTTCTTCTGATTATCTCTTCAGATGTCGCCGTTACTCGCTGGCCTCTTAGCTGATACATTAGCATCGCTTCCTTCTTGTTGATTATTTATGCGTTCCAATAAATGTGCAAACTGCTTAAGCTGTTCTGGAGTCCATTGTGATTTTGCAAATCCAGCAACAAGCATTTTCTGTTGGTGAGTCAAACCTTCGACTGGAACAACCTCATTGGCTGCACTAGCAAGCTCTGAAAGACCATCAATGGCAATACCTTTTGATTTAAAGAAAGAGTCAATAGCTTCAACCCATTTCTTAGAAATTTTTTTACTTCCAGTTTCCATTGCACTTAGAAAAGCTGGTGTCGTACCCAAAATAGAAGCCATAGTCATTAAAGTCTGATTTGCATCAATTCTGGCTTTTCTTACTGCTTTACCAAACTCTGTAAGGGCCATTTCATATTTCTCCAA
>CAZNXI010000243.1:568-2444 GCA_964577005.1 uncultured Rheinheimera sp. | reverse complement strand
ATATATTTAAAAACTTGTTCTGCGCTACCTGTTACTTCCTGTGTATCCTATTTTATGAATGTATTTCACAGAACACTGTCATTTTTTGCAGCATCGCGTACTGCGTAATTTATTTTCTTAGGTAACTCAACTCCATCTGGTCACCTTGACAAATTTACCATTTAAAAAAAATAATTCAACCATTTTGGTAAAAAAATTTTCACTATACTAGAACGTCATCTCAGGGCCACTCAAAACTTATGTGAAAAGTAACTTTCATTTTGTGATAAAGCTTGAAAGCTAAGATATTCTTAGTTTAAATGAAACTTCAACACTAAGAATTCCTTAGTAAAAAATTTGGCATGCCAAATTCCTTTCTTAGGAAAATAACTTGCCAATTATAGTCAACTTGGAGAGTAGATGAACGCTGATAATCTTTATCAGGTAGCAGAGTTAAGGCCATTTATACCGGCTATTATCGAGCTACAGAACCGTATTGCTGGTATCGAGAAATACTGTGAACCGTTAGGTTTTGAGCTGGCAGAATCTTACGAGACTGAAGAGCAACTGTTTCACGATTTGTTTAGCCAGAAAGCCTTTGCTTTTCAGGTTAGCAACGAACAAGAAGAGTGTTGGGATATCCTGACTGAAACCTTCACTCAATTTGCGGCGCGCAGTACTGACCTGACCTTCGCTGCTAAAGGCAATGCACAGGAACGTTTACAAGCCATCAGTAAATGGCTGATCCAGCTTTGCGACTGGAGCCAATCCGTTGTCTCAAATACTACCCGCCACTAGGCACCAAGCTGCACTTAAAGCTGTACATCTGCAAGAAAATTTGGCATGCCAAATTTTTAGTTGGCCTCAACCAAGAGGTTTTACCTGCCAATCTGAAAAACCTACCCTAAACTGACCTAGGGTTCTTTGAGATTTTTCGGAGAATATATGCAGAATTGGTAAGCACTGACATCATCGCTAAGAGAAGTGCTTTACCATGAAAACACAAATGTTTTATCGAATCGACGAAATTGCAGCTTTGCTGCATGTCTCGAAACAAACACTCTACAACCATATCAACCATAACAAAAAATCAGCTGATCGCTACCCTATTCCACCTTACATTCGAATTAACGGACGCTTGCTGTTTTCTGTCTCAGAGTTTGAAGCTTGGGTTAAAGCCCAACCTCGAAATTGATTCAGATAGCGCGCAATGAATAATGCAGTTTATCAGTGCGATCTAACCTGGCCGTACAAACTGAAATCTGATCTGTTTTCGCTGATGCTACCTGTGTTTGCATTAGATGGAAAAGCTACCAATGACGCGACTATTTATTATAAGGGGCTGTACTTAGAGATAACTACTATAAAAAATTCCATAGGCAGAGCCACGATCAAGGACAAAGCCATTCTGGTGTTTTGCCTAAGCCAGCTGATGGTCAAGCTTAATAACTCGTATGAAACAGGCAATATCGCATCGTTTACCGCATACGACTTTTTAACCACAATAGGCAAAGGCACAACAGGTAAAGACTATAAAGACCTTGAAAAGTCGCTTCAGAGACTTAACAACACTCGAATAACCACAAATTTGACAGTGAAAGGGATTAGTCTGCCCACAGAAGCGCGGCTTATCACAGAATACCGATATATCAAAACGTCATCAGCCAACTATATTGAGGTAACACTGCCTGCATGGCTACTCGAATGCGCCCATAAAGGCATAGTGCTAGACTTGCATAGCACTTACTTTGAGCTGTCTCGACCTTTGCATCGCAGAATTTACGAAATCTGCCAACAAAAATATGGAGGGATTTACCCAAAAGGAAAGATCTCTGTCAACAACCTACATAGATTAGTTGGCAGTGGCAGTTCTGTGGCTAAATTCCGTTGTGTCATA
>CAZNXI010000243.1:0-558 GCA_964577005.1 uncultured Rheinheimera sp. | reverse complement strand
GCAAACACCGTTGCAAATAAAGATCAAAGCTAGCTGCGTATAGCCAGTGGGGAACCTGTAAAAACCATCGTACTTTTAGGAGTGGATAGCCACGTACTTTTGGGAATTTTTATCGTACTTTTGGAAATACCTATTCTATGATTATGAAGAAAATTTACCTTCCAAGGCTTACTTGGCAAGACTTACACTCGTAGAACGATTATAGAAACAAGATTTTGTAACTCTTTATCACTAAAAAGAAAAATAACTTATTATTAATGCCCCCAGAGTCAGGTTTTTGCAATGTTTGCCATATCGACAAATAGTCACTGTAGTCAACGACACTTAGTGACAGAAGCTGAAGTTCGTGAACAAGATCGAATACAACCTTAGCAAGATATGGGATGTCTAAGCATTTAGTAGCTATTTAGTGTATCCCCCAATTTTTGATAAAACTTCAATTTGGGTATCTGGAGCATTAGCTTTCTGGCAATTCCAGCCGAAAAGCATTATACTTTTGCGCTTAAATTTTGATTTAGTACAATTATTTCAATGAGGATGTGCCGGTGTAATTAGATA
>CAZNXI010000242.1:0-3610 GCA_964577005.1 uncultured Rheinheimera sp. | reverse complement strand
GTCACAATTAACGTATCTGACTTAGTGGCGAAATACTCCCCGGGCAAAATTTTTACTGCCTCCCGGTCAAAGTGCCGATCAAAGTAGCGATTAGGGGCCACATGAATATTATCGGTGTCAAACTCGGCCATGCGCCCCCCGCACCAAAGTAGGCGTATACGTTGTTTGCCCCGCCGGCTTTACCAAATGGGTAGCATAAGCAAAGTTTTCTGAATGGCCGGCAACATATAAGCCATCAGCGGGCATTAACTGAATCATCCGCTCCAAAATACTAAGCTGAGTCGGCTTATCAAAATAAATCATTACGTTACGGCAAAAAATAATATCGATGGGTGCAGGAAGATCCCATTTTTTGTCCAGCAAATTCAGCTGCCTGAACTGCACCATTTTTCGCAATTCTGGCACCGCCTTCACTAAACCGTCCTTGCCCCCCTTACCCCGATAAAAAAACTGCTTGCAGCGTGTTTCATCTAATCCGCTAATGCGCTCTGCGGCATAAATACCCGCTTTCGCCTTTTGCAGTACCTGGCTATCGATATCCGAGGCAATAATTTGCACCGGCACCTCAAAACAGCCAAACGTTTCCGCCACTACCATGGCTATAGAGTAGGGCTCCTCACCGGTGCTGCTGGCCGCACACCAGATAGTTTTAACCTGTTTATGCGTCTGTAAATAGCGGCCAAGTATGTCAAAATGATGCGGCTCACGGAAAAACGACGTCAGATTAGTGGTTAGCGCATTAATAAATTGCTCGGTTTCGGCGTTATGCTGCTGCAAATAACTCACGTATGCCTGAAAACTGTTCAGCTTTAGCGCCCTGATGCGGCGAGCTAACCTGCTGTACACCATGGAGTCTTTGCTGTCAGCTAACCGGATCCCTGTCAGCTGATACAGCATACGTCTTACCGCATCGAACTCTGAGCGGGAGTAACTAAATTCACGCTCAGACTCGGCTTTGCTGCCACTTAAAAGCTTTCCCATTCGTCCTCATCTGACTTGGTTGGTTTAAGTAGCTTTGCAGCCGGTTTCGCTTTTACTGCCTGGTTTGCAGCCGCCCTTACCTGCTTTTTCGGTGCAGCTAACGCCTTGCGCACTGGCTGAACAGGTTCATCGTCCAACGTAAAGCGGGCCACGTTCGCCGCTAACTGCTCAGACTGAGACAACAAACTTTCTGCTGCTGCCGCGGCCTCTTCAACTAACGCCGCGTTTTGCTGCGTCATTTCATCCATTTGTGTAACGGCTTTGCCGACTTCATCTAAGCCGGCAGACTGCTCTGATGACGCAGCCGCTATCTCGGCCATAATGTCGTTGACACGTTTAATGGAGGTGACAATCTCTTTCATGGTGTTGCCTGACTTACCGACTAACTCATTACCATTGTTAATTTTATTGACCGAGTCGGAAATCAGCGCCTTAATGTCTTTCGCCGCATTGGCCGAGCGCTGCGCTAAGGTGCGAACTTCAGACGCCACTACCGCAAAACCACGCCCTTGCTCTCCTGCCCTGGCTGCCTCAACTGCCGCATTTAGTGCCAGAATGTTAGTTTGGAAAGCAATACCATCAATGACACCGATAATGTCTGAAATCTTTTGGGCTGATTCATTAATAGACGCCATAGTTTGCACGACTTGTTCAATCAGTGAACCGCCCTCCACCGCAACGTCAGACGCTTTGGCTGCCAGCGTATTAGCCTGTCGCGCATTGTCGGCATTTTGTCGCACCGTACTGGTGAGCTCTTCCATGCTAGATGCGGTTTCTTCCAGGCTTGAGGCTTGCTGCTCGGTGCGGTTTGACAGGTCGGTGTTGCCCTGAGAAATCTCACTTGACGCGGTATTAATGGTATCAACGGCTTCGCGTATTTCACTTAACATTTGCGATAAGTTTTCTGCGGTTTCGTTACAACCATCTTTTAACGCACCAAAACTGCCCTGGTAATCTTCTAGTACACGCTCGGTCAAATCACCCTGGGCAATGGCACCTAATACACGGTTTATATCTTTCAATGCCACTTCACTGGTTGACGTTAAGGTGTTTAATCCTTTTGCAATGATCTTTAAAAAACCGGTTTGACTGCTCTCATCAATGCGTTCGGAGAAGTCACCTGCAGCGGCGGCATTAACCAAGCGCTCAATATCTTGTTCAGCAGCAACTTCATTGGTTCTATCAAGCCATTCAACAACAGTACCGATACGCTGACCTTCATCATTTTTGATCGGGCTTGCAGTTAATTTAAACGTACGACTGGCAATTTTAATAGTTGTAGAATAGCTTGATGCCAGCCTTTCAATCATACCCTTCTGATGCGCCGGGTTTTTATGAAAAATATCCATATTTTTGTGCAGTAAGTTTTTAGCAGAAAAATCAGGAAACGTTTGCCGGATCTCAGGTTCAGCATTTCTAAGCATTTCAATAACAGCTTTATTCAAAAATATAATGTTATTCTCTGCATCAGCTATCATAGTGCAAGTTTCAACATTATCTAACGCATCACGAATACGTAAATTTTCATTATGAATAATACGTTCTTCGCTTCGACGAGCTAGCTCTTCTGTCATATCTTTCCATTCTACTACTGTACCCACCCTTTGTTTTTTTTCATCAAAAACCGGCGTTGCAATAAGATCGAATATAAGACCAGATATTTTCAGCTTGGTATTATATGGCGATTGCAGTTGACCAATAATACCCCGCTGGTGTGAAGGAGCACGATGAAATGTATCTACATTAGTACCAACTAATTGATCAACCCTAAAATTGGGCAATTGTTTGCGTATAACATCCTCATTAATTTTTAACATGCGCTCCAGAGAGTGATTTACATAAATAATATTCATATCAGCATCAGCCATCATTACATTTGCCTGACAAACATCTAATGCTGATTTTAATGCCACCGCCATAGAGGCTATTTCATCTTTTTTTCTTGCTATTTCGGCATCTTGTGGGCTTTGTTCAGGACCAAATAATTTTTTTATAAAAGCATTCATGGCATACTCATCCTAGTTTATTAAATATCAGCGTTATCGTGGCAGCACCTGTGATTCCATTAACTTGCTGCGAACAGCAAAGTTAAAAATCGCCTCTTTGCCAGGAGAAGCCTCAGCGTTAAATTCCGAATAGATCCATTTATCAGCTTGCTTTACACCATGTTGCTTAATTAAATCTTTACTCGAATATTTAAAAGCCATACCCCAATCCGGAAATAACTTTTGATTAACGGCCATTTCGACAGTAACGGTTACATTTGTGTGCCTCGGGTCCCGTTTAATTCGATCGAAAAGATCTAAAACCTCTGCACGCTCGCCTTCCAATAATTGAATAAACTTGCCATTTGCATAGACTAAACAACCTGTGATACCTTTTTGACTGTTATATTTATTTGCAATAGTTAACAGATCAATTAAATCCTGCTCCGAAAAATCCTTAGTTGCCGTACTGTAGTATACAATTTGATATTGAAGCATAGAAAAACCCTCACATTAATTTTTATAAAGCTGATGAAGCTTTTGCATCTTCAGACTCAAAGAGGCAAAGCTCTTTACTGGAGATTAATGCTTCAATATTAAGCAATATGATCATATTATCGTTAACAGGCGCCAGGCCATGTAAA
>CAZNXI010000241.1:0-3623 GCA_964577005.1 uncultured Rheinheimera sp. | reverse complement strand
AATAACGGGATTAACAGCGCAGCAATAGCCGCAAAACCGTTATATACCGCAAATAACACCCCTACCCAATCTGCGCCATTATTGTAGGCGACCGAAGTGGTGTCGGTGGTGCCATAGTGGTAACTGGTTACGGCAGCCGTGGTGTAGATCCACATGGCGAATAACGGAAACCAAGAGAAAAACTGTACCACGGCCAACTGACGCATGGTTTTGGGCATGGTAAATAAATCGTCGGTGAGCTGCACCAGCATATTGCGGTTTTGCTGCTGTTTAAACCAGCTGGCCAGCCATTGCAATACACCAAAAGCCGCAATTAAGGCGCCTAATAAAAACAATTGTTTATCCAGTTGCCAAACCGCCACAGCAGCAAAAGCCGCTACGCCGATCACCACCGCCGCTGCGCCACTACGCCAATAATTCTCTGCCGGTGTAGCCAGCTCAGCCCCTGGGTTTTCCGCTTGCTCAGCGGCATCAAAGGCAGCTAATTGCTCTGGGCTATATTCTTTACTGGAAATAATGGTCCAGCCGACCGCTAAAAACAGCACCACACCGCCCGCATAAAACGAATACACCACGGAATCAGGGATCATGCCTTCGGCAGCCGTATTCGAAACACCAAACCAGTTGGTCATGATCCATGGCAAAGCGGAAGCCACTACTGCACCGACCCCAATAAAAAACGACTGCATTGCAAACCCGGTGGGCCGCTGTTGTTTATTTAAGTTGTCACCAACAAAGGCGCGAAACGGCTCCATGGTTACATTAATTGCCGCATCTAAAATCCACAGCATACCGGCGGCGATCCACAAGGTAGGCGAGTTTGGCATAATCACTAAGGCGGCGGTGGTGGCTAAGGCACCATATAAGAAAAACGGCCGACGACGCCCCAATTTGGTCCAGGTTTTATCACTAAAATGCCCAATAATGGGTTGCACCAGCAAACCGGTAAGCGGTGCGGCAATCCAAAGGATGGGAATTTGCTCCATATCAGCGCCAAGGGTTTGGAAAATTCGGCTGACATTGCCATTTTGCAGGGCAAAGCCAAACTGAATACCAAAAAACCCAAAGCACATATTCCAAATCTGCCAGAAACTGAGGTTTGGCTTAGTTTGCATAGTTATTATCTCAATTAACCACGTTATTATTGTTGTCGTGCCTTTGGCGCTGTTGCACCAAAAACTCGCAAAGACACCTGTCAGAGTGTTAGATACCGCTATTTTGGGGCAAGGACAAGATGAATACGTATTCAGCCGCCTTACGCCCCCTGCACCACTGCCGCAGTTATGTCACTCGCCTTAG
Organism: uncultured Rheinheimera sp.; assembly: GCA_964577005.1. GTDB lineage: Bacteria > Pseudomonadota > Gammaproteobacteria > Enterobacterales > Alteromonadaceae > Alishewanella. The sequence goes on along the minus strand of CAZNXI010000241.1, from coordinate 2,324 downwards.
CTGTGATACTGCTGACAGCCTTGAATAAAAGCGCGCGCTAAGGCCGAATGGTATTTCTGTTTATGCCAAACTAAACTCAGCTGCCGTGTGAAAATGTCGGGTAAGGTAAGCCGCAGCAGTCGTCCTTGCGCTAATCTGCTGGCTGCAGCATGGCTAGAGATAAAGGTTAAGCCCAATCCCGCTTCGACTGCCGCCATAATCGCCTCTAAGGCAGTTAGCTCTGTCACTGGCCCGATCTGCGTTAGCTTAGGCGCTAATAACTGATTAAACTGGCTACGGCTGCCCGAATGCATTTCGCGCAGCACCCAAGCTTGCTGCTCCAACATGCGATAATCCAGCACCGCGACTTTGGTAAGCGGATGCTGCGGCGCTGCCACTAAAATCATTTCATCTTGTAACCAAGGGGTTACCGCTAACTCGGCAAAGGGGTTGTCGCCTTCAATTAAGGCTAAATCTAGCTCAAATTGCAGCAATTGTTGGCAAAGGCTATAGGTATTTTCAATACTCACCCGCACTTGTCCCGGCGCCACCGAGGTCAGTAAAGCCGGGAGTAAATAGTTACCAATGGTTTGGCTTGCGCCGACACGTAGCTGACCTTGCAATTGCTGCTGTCGAAACAGCTGCTCAATATCCATTACACGGCTTAGCACTTCATCGGCCAGAGGTTGTAACAGCTTACCCTGCGCATTTAGCTTTAAACGCGGATGCACCCGATCAAATAGCGGGGCAGCAAGCTGCTGTTCCAGTTCGCTCAACGCCTGTGATACTGCGGCTTTACTTAAATACAGCTCTGCTGCCGCGGCAGTCAGGTTGCCATGCCGCGCAATGCTACTAAACACTTGTAGTTTCTTAATGCTGATCATGTTCGGTTTTACCTAACAAGGAGTTAAGAACGTTCAGATATCCTAAAGCAAGCAGTAGCGTTATGCTAGCACCCTTGTTATTAGGAGCTGCTATGTCAAACGCCTACCATCATATTAGCCAAAAGATCCCGACCCCCATTGCGGCATTGGCGTTAGGGCTGGCTAGCTTGGGCTGGTGCTGGGATAACCGCCTGCAACTGCATGGCAGGTTGCAGATAGTCGCTGCGTTACTGGCGCTCTGTTTGCTTAGCCTATTGCTGCTAAAATTTTACAAAAACCCATCGCTCTTCAAGCAAGATCTGGCGCATCCTATTGTAGGCAGTGTGCTACCCACGGCCGCTATGGCGTTAATGCTAGTTGCAGCCGCCTTACCTCACTCGCTGGCGCTGCCGCTATGGTGTTTAGCCGTATTGCTACATCTAGGCTTATTAAGCGGTTTTGTATGGCAGCGCCTGCGCCATTGGCAATTCGACCACTTAATTCCCGGCTGGTTTGTGCCACCCATTGGCATCGTGACTGCGGTAGTTACTAGCCCCTTACCCAGCAGCCATTTTTTGCCCAGCTTACTGTTTTGGTTTGGCTTAGCCATGTATGTGCTGATGTTACCCGTTATGCTATATCGGCTGCTGTTTGCGGGCAGCTTGCCAACCGCAGCGCAACCTAGTTTAGCGGTATTAGCCGCGCCCGCCAGCTTATGCCTTACCGGCTATTTAAGTTTCAGTAGCACACCAGCCCCTGCCCTAGTGCTTGGTTTATTAGTGCTGGCGTTATTGATGACAACATTGATTTACGGGCTATTGCCAAGGCTACTGCGTTTACCTTTTAGCCCTGCCTTTGCGGCCTTAACCTTTCCGCTGGTGATTGGTGCCACTGCCTTATTTAAGGTCACGGCGCTGTTGCAACAGTGGCAGTGGCTTGAACTGGCCTCGTTAATACACAAGATTGCTTATGTTGAACTGGTGATAGCGACTGCGGTATGCAGTTATGTGGCATGGCGCTTTGGGATCTATTTACTGCAGCAGTACCAAGCATCGGCAAACCTGAGTAAGGTTAATCAGCTCTTAAATAATTAGCGAATTAACATTTTTCTGTTATCTTGACGGCCTTAAGATCGGCAGCAAGGGGTTACCATGGCAATTGAATGGATACTGGCATTTTTAGCCTTGGGGCTGTTTGCTGGCTTTATGGCAGGGCTATTAGGCATTGGCGGAGGCGGTATTATGGTACCGATGCTTACCAGTATCTTCTTAGCAATGGGCTTAACAACTGAGCATGTGGTGCATTTAGCCTTAGGCACCTCGATGGCGGCGATTGTGATGACCTCTATTTCCAGCATGCGCGCGCACCACGCCCGTGGCGGCGTACTTTGGCCTATTGTAAAAGCCATGGCACCCGGAGTCATTTTAGGTACTTTTGCCGCTACCTTTATTGCGGCCCAAATTAGTGCTCAGCATCTGGCCA
>CAZNXI010000240.1:0-3627 GCA_964577005.1 uncultured Rheinheimera sp. | reverse complement strand
GAGTTTTTACTGTGCTTACCCAATGCCAGCAGTGCAGAAGCCTTGAAAATTGCCGAGCGGCTGCGCCAGCACGTTGCTCATTCCGCGCCCGCAAGGCATCCTGGACTCTTTGTGACCATTAGCATTGGCCTTGCGACGGAAACCGCTGCCGCAACGCAAGATCTAACACAACACATTTCGACAATTCAGACGCTGGTAGAGCAAGCGGATACGGCATTATATCAGGCAAAACGCACAGGTCGTAATAAAACGGTGCTGGCAAAGATAAGTTATTAATACGGTAAAACTTAAGACAATAAGCCTAAGTAATCTAATACTATTGAACGGCTAAAGACTTAATATAACTAACCATCTCTGCCGCTTCGTTTTCAGATAGATACTTAAAATATAGCTCATGGTATTCGGGACTAGTGTAAAAACTGGCAATGACAGGGTTTATTTTATCGATAAAAGCTTGCCCAGCTGGCGTTTTAGCACACATAAAATGACCAGCAACAATATCGTGATTCCCTGAAATGCCAAATGAACGTAAAAATCCCAAATCTAGACCAGCGTTTTTTGCATAATAGGCTAATGCAGAGCTGTTAAGAACAGCAAAATCAGCGCGCCGCGCTTTTAACATGCCAAAATAATGCTCAAAATAATCCGTTTGATGCGTGGAGATAATTTGCTGCGGTTTAACTTTGCTCAGTTCGTTATCGATAAACTCACCAAAAGAAATATTCGTTGGAACCAAAATGCGCTTATCAGGTAAGGTTTGCATTAACAACGCAATATCTCTAATTTGTCCTTGGTTATTTAAATGAATAGCCGGGATCAAGTTCACGTCAGCCAAGCTGTAAAATCGATTTTCTAGATAAAAATTAATGGGTAATGAGAATAAGAACTCTTGCTCACGCAAAACATTTTTCACCCTATTAGGGACGCAAATATTATCCCCTCTGCGCATCATCATCTTGGTGCGGGCAGTGGGAAATAGCTCTACTTGCACGTCTAAATTTGCAGCATCAAAAAGGTGCGTAAGGGTTTCTACTGAAAGCGATGTAGGGGCTCGGCTGTTGATTTGCTCCACAGCAACTTGACTATGTACGTGAATTGCCAAAGGCGATGCCGTAAGTTCCGACACAGCCAAGGCAAAAGCAAACAATTTCGACATAAAATACTTGATCCAGCCGTTACTTACGACAGAGGCTACGGTTTAAGCGAGCTTGTTCGCTAGGGGATAAGTTTTTAACGCCAAGGTAAGCGCAAGTGACCTCGCGTAGCGCATGCCCTTGCAAATGCTGCCGAACAGGGTTAAATGTGTCTGCGTGTGCTCTGGCCACATCGTAACTACGCTCAAAATAAAACCGTTTTGCTTCACGTGGCATCTGTTGCCAAAAATCACTGATGATAAACATCGATTGCAGTAACTGTACTGGCATATAAGGGCCATGCTGATGGGCTTGCTGTAACAGGGGAAAAACTGCCGCCACATCATTAAAGATATAAGCATTGGCATAAGCATAACCGGCATAGGCATCAGACCAAGTCGGTCGATCAGCAATAGCATCCTCATATAATTGACGCAACAACGCTAAATCAGGCTCGGCATCCCATTGCATTAAATAGCCCCACTCCATTGTGCGGGCCAGCATTAACGCATAATGCGGATTAGCCGAATCCAAACGCCAAGCGGCTTCAGCAGCTTGCAACGCCTCAGCATAAGCACGCGGTGTTTGTCGCTGTCCGGCACTCCAATTTTCTAAAAAATACAAAGACTTAAAATGCCATGCATTGGCAACCCCCTGACGACCGCTATGCCAAAAACCTAACAAAATAACCAGCATTAACAAAAGATAAGCTATCCGACGCGCCATTACATTTTCCCTCGAAAGGCCACAACGTTATCGGTTATCGCCGAGGGCGCAAGCTCAGCAGGCTCATGAGTAAAAAGTGAAGCCGCAATCGCTGCCGGCTGCGTAAAACACAACTGCTGCGCTAACTCAGGCGAATAATCGCGGCAAAGTACGTCATAAGCCTCAGCCATTAAGGGGGGCCGACGCTTCACCGAATGGCAATCGCTGGCTATCACCGTAACATAGCCTTTTTCTAGATAATAAGCGGCTAATTGCTGCGCGGCTTCACCCATACTGCCGACAATTGAAGCAGCCGTTAATTGAAACAGGCAGCCAAAGCGCTGCAATTGCATAATACGATCGGGATTGACCAATAAATCACGATTACGCTCTGGATGGGCAATCATTACCCGATAACCGAGCTTATTGATAAAAGTCAGAATATTTTCATAACCTGCAGGCAAATGGCTATGCGGCATTTCCAGTAAAATTACGGGTTGTTGCTGGTAGTGACCAAGAATAGGCACAGTGCCATTTTTCAGCATGGGCAAGATTTCTACACCGATGCGCAATTCTGCGGCGGCGGCGATCTTTACGCTAATACCGGCTAAGGACGCAGCTCGTTGTAGCTGGGTTAAACCGACTTGGATCAGATCTGGGGTATTATCAAAATACCCCGCATGAATATGCGGGGTAGCCACCATATGAGTTATGCCTTGCGCCTCAGCCAGCTTAAGCAGGTCTAAGGCATCTTGCAAGGTTGCAGCGCCATCGTCTATACCGGGTATAATATGGCTATGCAAATCGTACATGAACAGTTAACTCGTTTTATTTTCACCATAAACACCATAATAACCGTAGTTACCATAATGTGCAGCAGCTTTATTCACATCCATTTGGTTAAGCACAACGCCAAATACATTACCATGCGCCTGAATAATTCGTGCTAGTGTATTGGCTATAGCCGGAGTACGAGTATGATCGGCCTTCACCACCACAATCACCGCATCCGTTAGCGGCGCTAATTGCAGTGCATCACTCACCGCCTGCACTGGTGGCGAGTCGATAATAATACGGTCGTAATTTTCTTTTAAGCCTGTTAGCAATTCAGCCATCTTCTCTGACGCTAATAACTCCAGCGGATTAAGTGGCACAGCACCCGCGGCTAAAATATCGATACCGCTTTCTTCATCACGCACAATACATTCGGCTAGGTTATTAATCCCTGCTAGGATATTGGCTAAGCCAGGTTGATACGCTGGAATATCCAGTTTTTCACCCAAAGTCGGTTTACGCATATCCGCATCAATAATTAACACTCGCTCTAGCGCAGAAAACGCAAAACCGGTATTGATTGCAACTGTAGTTTTACCCTCGCCTGCAACCGAAGACGTAACCAAAATCACCTTAGTTTCATGCTCTAAACTGAGCAAAGACACGCTAGTCCGAATATTAGAGACGGCTTCGCGGAAATAACGCTGCTCTTTATTAAAAAACATGCGGGCGATTTGCTGTTTAGTCAGTTTTTGTTTAACGCGAGGAATAAAACCTAAAGAGCGTCGTTTTAATACTTTCTCCGCATCATCGGGCGTTTTAATCGTATCGTTGAGGGCGTCAAATATTAAGGTAACAACCACGCCAAGCCCAAAGGAGCCGACCAACACTAATAACAATAATAACTTTTTGTTTGGCTTAAAAGGCTGAGTGGGTAAGATCGCTAAATCAGTAAAGCGGGCTAAAGGTGCATCAAAGTCACCGGTTACTTCGGTTTCTTTTTGTCTTGCCATAA
>CAZNXI010000239.1:0-3638 GCA_964577005.1 uncultured Rheinheimera sp. | reverse complement strand
CGAATTTCTGCCAAGAAATCTATCGATTTCCGGGTAAGCACCTTACCTACCCTATGGGGTGAAAAGATTGTAATGCGGATCCTCGATTCTGATAGCGCGATGCTCGGAATTGATGTGCTGGGTTACGAACCAGAACAAAAACAACGTTACTTAGATGCGTTAGCCCAGCCGCAGGGCATGATTTTAGTAACCGGACCAACCGGTAGTGGTAAAACGGTGTCGCTGTATACCGGTATCGCTATTTTAAATACCGAAGAAACCAATATCTCAACGGCTGAAGATCCTGTAGAAATTAACTTGCCAGGGATTAATCAGGTACAAGTGAACCCCAGAGCGGGTTTAACCTTTGCCTCGGCATTAAAAGCCTTTCTACGGCAAGATCCTGATGTTGTGATGGTGGGGGAAATTCGTGATTTAGAAACGGCAGAGATTGCGATTAAAGCCGCGCAAACCGGACACTTGGTCTTATCCACCTTACACACCAATTCGGCGCCAGAAACGCTGACTCGCTTACTTAACATGGGTGTCCCTGCCTATAACGTGGCCAGCTCTGTATCACTGATTATTGCCCAGCGCCTAGCACGGCGACTTTGCCCCAAATGTAAAGTGCAAGAAGATATTCCAGCCGCAGAATTATTACGTCAGGGATTTCGGGAAGACCAGCTGGATAAGATTACCATTTTTAAACCTGTTGGTTGTGAGCATTGTACTAATGGTTACAAGGGACGTGTCGGTATCTATGAAGTGATGCCGATTAGCCAGCGCATGGCTGATATTATTATGGAGAATGGTAATTCACTGGATATTGCCAGTCAGGCGCAACGTGAAGGCATTCATAATCTTCGACAATCGGGTTTAATTAAAGCGGCGGCGGGTGTTACCAGCCTAGCAGAAGTAAACCGGGTAACTAAAGGATGATAAAAGATGGCGCAGACGCAAAAATTTAAAATTAAAGAGCTGCAAGTCTTTACCTATAAGGGTATTAATCGCAAAGGCGATCGCAAGTCAGGTGAGATTAAGGCGACGAGTATTGCAGAGGCGAAAGCGTTATTGCGCCAACAAGGTGTCACGCCGTCAGGCGTAAAGAAAAAACCGCGCTCACTATTTGGTGATGAAAAACGCATTACCGCAGCCGATATTGCAATTGTCACTCGCCAAATTGCCACTATGCTCGGTGCTGGGGTGCCTTTGGTACAATCCATTGATTTAATTGCAAACGGCTCTGATAACAAAAGCTTACGTGCATTGATGCAAAAAATTTCAGTCAAAATTCAAGCTGGTTTACCCCTATCAGACACCTTACGCGAACATCCCAAATACTTTGATACTTTATACTGCGACTTGGTGAAATCAGGTGAGCAATCGGGAGCCTTAGATAGGATCTTTGATCGAATTGCCATTTACAAAGAAAAAGCGGAAGCGCTGAAATCAAAAATTAAAAAAGCCATGTTTTATCCGGTGGCTGTTTTGGTGGTTGCCGCCATCGTCACCTCTATCTTGTTGATCTTTGTAGTGCCGCAATTTGCCGAAATCTTTGGTAGCTTTGGTGCTGAGCTGCCAGCCTTTACCTTGTTTGTGTTGGGGATCTCCGAACTGATGCAACAATACTGGTGGTTGGTGTTAGGGATCCTGATTATCTCCGGCATTATGACCGCCAAAGCCTATCGCAATAGCCTGAAGTTTCGCACCGCTGCCGATGCTTTGTTACTTAAAGCACCGGTGATTGGTAACATCTTAAATAAAGCTGCGGTGGCGCGCTATGCTCGCACACTTTCCACCACCTTTGCCGCCGGTGTGCCACTGATTGAAGCCCTAGAGTCATCCGCCGGTGCCTCTGGCAACGAAATTTATAAAAAAGCAATCTTAGATGTGCGCGACGAAGTGTCGTCAGGCAACCAGATGCATTTCTCAATGAAACAAACTGATCGCTTCCCAGAAATGGTCATTCAAATGGTGGCTATCGGCGAAGAATCGGGAGCGCTCGATAGTATGTTAGCGAAAGTCGCTAACATTTATGAGCAAGAAGTCGATGATGCTGTAGATGGCTTAACGGCCTTGCTCGAGCCACTGATTATGGCGGTATTGGGCGTGATCATTGGCGGCTTAATTATTGCTATGTACCTGCCTATTTTCCAATTAGGGAATATTGTTGGATGATGGAATTGCTTAGCGCTTTGCAACAAGCTCCTTGGTTATTTATCAGTCTGATTACCTTAGTCAGCCTGATTGTAGGCAGCTTTTTAAACGTATTGATCTATCGCCTGCCGATTATGATGGAGCGGGAATGGCAAGCTGAATTTAGTGAGTATTTTCAAACTGCAGCGTCAGCTAAACCTTTAGCCACCTTTAATTTAGCGGTGCCACGCTCGGCCTGCCCCAGCTGTCACACCCCGATAGCGGCCTACGACAATATCCCGCTGTTAAGCTGGTTAGTGCTAAAAGGTCGCTGTCGGCATTGCCAAGCACCGATCAGTGTCCGTTACCCTGCCGTCGAATTGCTAACTGCAGTGCTTTCTGCGGTGATTGCCTGGCAATATGGGCCAACGCTAACCACAGCGATGTTACTGTTTTTGACCTGGGGCTTAGTGGCATTAAGCTTTATTGATATTGATAAAATGTTGCTTCCCGATCAATTAACCTTGCCCTTACTCTGGTTAGTATTAATCTTCAGCTTATCACAAGCAGCTTTTGTTAGCCCTGCAGACGCCATATTAGGCGCTGCGGCTGGCTATCTCAGTTTGTGGGTGGTCTACTGGGCGTTTAAGCTACTTACGGGCAAAGAAGGTATGGGCTATGGCGACTTTAAGTTATTAGCCATCTTTGGCGCCTTACTGGGTTGGCAGCAACTGCCTTTAATTATTTTACTCTCGTCGTTAGTCGGTGCCATTATTGGTGCCACTTTACTGACGATTCAAGGTAAAGATAAAGCCACACCGATCCCCTTTGGTCCTTATATCGCCGCAGCTGGCTGGATTGCCATGCTTTTTGGTGAGGCTATTACTGCGGCTTATTTAGGTTATTTGGGTTTATGACAGGCATCGATACGCCGAGTTTACTGATTGGTCTAACCGGCGGTATCGGCAGTGGTAAAAGTACGGCCGTAGCAAGATTTCACGAACTCGGTGCCAATTATGTCGATGCTGACATAGTCGCACGTGAAGTCGTGGCTCCTGGCACAGCTTGTTTAGCCGCTATTGTTGAGAAATTTGGTAACGACTTTTTACAACAAGATGGTCAGCTAAACCGAGCTGCGCTGCGGCAAAGGATTTTTCAGGATGCCGCAGCTAAACAATGGCTGGAGGCTTTACTTCATCCCGCTATCCGTCAAGCAATGATAGCGCAACTGGTCGCTAGCCAAACCCCCTACACACTTTTAGTGGCCCCCTTGTTACTAGAAAATGGCTTAGATAAACTGGTGCAGCGAGTTTTGGTGGTAGATGTAACGACAGAAACCCAACTGCAACGGGCAATGCACCGCGATAGTAATAGCGCAGCGCAAATTAAGACGATCATGTTAGCGCAATTTAGCCGAGAACAACGGTTAGCGGTCGCGGATGATGTGATAGACAATAACGGCCAACCCAGTGATCTTTTGCCACAAATTCAGCAATTACATGAAAAATATCTTGAACTTAGTG
>CAZNXI010000238.1:0-3649 GCA_964577005.1 uncultured Rheinheimera sp. | reverse complement strand
GAAACGCTTTATGTACTCCAGAGCCAGAGCCTCATGCAACATGATTGCTGCAGCACTTTGTTAGTAGCCCCGTACTTTTCAGCCTTGCGTCTATCCGTCAGCACAGAACACGGCTAGTTTTGAATGTCGCGCTGTATCTTGCTGCGCTGCTGTAACAATCCATTAAGGTTCATTAAGCACACCATCTGCAGAATCTCAACATGTAATCACGGTTGCATCTGCGTCATTCACAACCGCAAATTCACCTGATAGTAGTGCTCATTGGCCGTGGTATGCACCTCCCAGTCTAGCTCTTGAGCAATGCGACTAATTAAACTGCTGCCATGACCAAAGCCTTGGTAACGTCTGCTCAACCTCACATCTCCAAAAGATAATGGATTGATTTCATTATAAAACTCTAGAATTTTCTCATGATAGCTTATTTGTAACACTGCGCAACCGCTGTGATAGCAGGCGTTGCTAATGAGGTTGTATAACAATAGTCGGATCAGCTGAGGGTTGCCACATACCTCAAGCTGTTCTGGCAGTTCCAGCACAATCTGGCTAACGAAAGCGGGTTCAGTTTGATAAAGCTGTAACATCACTTGCTCCAGTTCGGGCAAGAGCGCCAGCTTCACACGGGGTGTTTGCTGCTTTCTGGCAAGTGCCAGTAATACGCGGATCAGGTGAGACATGTCCGCGTTGGCATCCTTAACCAATTGGAGTGATTCACCGCTGAGCGATGTGTCCTCAGTAAGGCTGAGGGCATTGTGGATAAGGCTAAGCGGTGTGCGTAATTCATGACTGATGTCGTTAACAAAATTCTGTTCACGCTGTAGCGCCTCATTAAGCTGTTGCTCAGTATGCCTCAAACGAAGTAGCAACCAGCTGGAGCAACCACCAAATATGATGAGCAGCATCACGCAGATCCCTTGCAGTAACAAATGAAATTCATACAATGGCAACGCACGCCCCACATCAAGCACCAGCCAGCTCTCAGACGCCAAGGTGCTTTTGTGATCAAATTCGATAGCACGCAGATATAAAGTTGAAGATTGCTCAGTTGGTGGAATTACCACCACTGACAGATCATGACTAAGTCGTTCCATTTGGGCTGGTAAAGGCTCTGTCGAGATCTTGAAATATGGCCTTGATGGCCGCAGCTCGGTGACCGCAATGGTTTGCTCCGTTATTTGCTGCTGCAAATACTGCTGCTCCTGTTCCAGCAGCTGGCTGGCTGTCAGTGAAGTCAGAGTGTCACCAAAAAACTGCAACAGCCATAGCATACAGAGAGCGCCTACGAATAATAAGGATCCTAACAGACCTAACAATCCTAGCGATTCATTGAAGCGGCGCCATTGACGAGCGAACTTGTTGCAAAACTCAACGAATGACTTGAACATGGTTTACATTCTCTGGTGAGTCGGAGCATTCTGTCGTGCCAAGCTCCTTAAGCTGATAACCAATACTACTTATGGTATGAATAATTGGATGGCCAATCACCGGTTCTAAGCTTTTTCGTAGCGTATAAATATGTGCTTTCAGTACGTTACTCTCTGGCTCATCCTGCGGCCAAAGATGAGCAATCAGCTCACGACGCGAACTCGGATAGGGATGATTTTCCATCAGCTTTTCTAAGATACAAACACCGGTATTCGTAAGTGAAACTGGCAATCCCTGCCACCATACCTGACGCTGCCGTCGACACAGCTTTAGTGCACCGATTTCCAAATTTTGCCTTACAAAAAGCTCACGACGGCGAGCCAACGCTTCGCAGCGCAACGCCAGCTCGCGTAAGTCAAAAGGCTTGGTCATATAATCGTCAGTACCCGCAGCAAAACCACGTGCTTTATCTTGATAAGCATCGCGGGCGGTGAGCATTAAGATGGGTAGCTGGATATCAACAGTGGCTCTAAGTGTCTCACACAACTCGAGCCCGTCAATGTCTGGCAGATTTAAGTCCAGCAGCACCACATCAAAGGGTTGTTGCTGCGCCAGCTTTAAGCCGAGTTTGCCGCTAGAGGCATAGTCGACCTGCCAACCGATTCCTTCCAAAAAACTTACCAGCTGACTGGCCAATGCATGATTATCTTCAATCAACAATATCTGCAGCTGTTTTTTCACACTATTCTCCTGAGGGTTCTCGGTACTCACAAAAGAGTTTTCAGAGCATGCAGTACCAAGGCTGGGTCTTCCTGCAACATATTATGGCCAAGCTGATCAACCCGATGATGGCTGCCGTTTTTCACACCAGAAAACAAAGCTTCATGCAGCTTCAGCCATTGCACTTTACCAGCCTCAGTTTCGATAAACGCAATTGGATTTGGCTCAATACGGGTCGATGTTAGCAAAACGGCATTCAAATCAGAAGGTAACGGTATGATTTCAGTGCTTACCTCGTCAAGTTCACGATTTAGCTTTTCAAATTGCACCAGCATTCTTAAGGGGAGTATTCTGCTTAGTAGTTTATCTTCCTCCATTACCGCTTGAGCAGCCACAGCCTTGAACCAGCGGCGCTGCTGCAAAACGCTTGGATCAATCAACAACAGACCACTGAGGCGATCAGCATACCGACGCGCATACTCAGTCGCTAGCAAACCGCCATACGAATGACCGATTAAAATTAGCTTTTTGTTTTTGCTAAAGGTATCGGCTAACACCGTCAAATCAGCAAGATGCTCCGAAATACTAGAGGTATTTGCTCTATCTTCTGACTTCCCGGTACCGGCGCGGGCATATCGCACGGCCAGCACACCATTGGGTAGTCCATCGACCACTTGTTGCCACACCTGTGGCCCTAAGCCAAAACCGGACTCAAATAACAGCACAACATCGCCGCTACCAGACTGCACTACCTCAAGCTCAAGCCCATTTACAGGCAAGGCCGACAGCGGCAGAGACAGGTAGCTGCATAACAATAAGGTGACGTATTTAAGTGGTTTCTGTAAGTTAAGCATATTGGTATCCTTGATCGCTCTGAATTGGTTTGGTTGTGAGCAGATTAATATGCTTGTGGTAAAGATATGGTAAAGATTTCACACCAAACTCATTGTATGTTTTAACTTTTACTCTGGCTATTGTGTTTATTATTTGTCTACTTCATAAAGAATGGCTGTAGGCTCAATCTGGACAAGCATTTGCTCCAGCACATCACTCTGTAATCTGCTGTTTCTTCGCGGGTTGTTCCAATTACAATTATTTCTGTCGGTGATTGCCTAACAACAGTGTTGCTCGATACACATGAAGCAACCATCAAACATACCATCCAGACCATTGCCTTTTTCCAATGCGAGCGCACACAAAAAAAGCCATGAAGCATTTCATACTCATGCAAGTCAACGTGTTAAGGTCTCAGGGATTGAATACATTGCTTGGCCATATAACTTCAGCACCGACATAAATTTTCATAACGCGCAGCGTAGTCGGTCTATAGGAGGCCACGCCGTTTGTGGCCGGAACGAAATTAAGCAATTTGTTAACGTTGACTTAATAATTTACTCCCCGCCCAAATTTAGCACGGAAAGCCGCGCATCGGGTTGACGTTGCAAACACGTTGTTTTCTATAACTTGACCATTAAACTCGAAGTCAAGTCTGCCAATATGTTGAAAGCCTAACTGTTTATAAAATTGGTTTGATTTGTTCTCTACCCAAGTGTAAAGCCAAATATTA
>CAZNXI010000237.1:0-3653 GCA_964577005.1 uncultured Rheinheimera sp. | reverse complement strand
ACCAAGCATGTGCTCGAATAGTGTCACCGGCTAAGAGCACCTGATCTAAGTCATAGCTACCAGCAATATGACCGAGTAATAACACCCCCACCAGCAAGCACAAGCCACCCATCGAGGTAACGGTAAAGGCCATTCGTGCGCCACGACGGGCATCGGGTCGATGATGCCAGTAACCAATTAATAAAAAGGAGGTTAAACTTGTGAGCTCCCAAAACATCACCAGCTGAATGAGGTTACCAGATAGCACCACGCCTTGCATCGCCCCCATAAAGGCCAATAAAAAGGCAAAAAAGCGTGGTACCGGATCTTTGGGAGACATGTAGTAACGGGCGTATAAAACAACAAGTAAAAAAATCCCCTGAATCAGTAACGTAAACAGCCAAGCCAGCCCATCCATACGAAAAATAAGATTGAGATCATAAGCCGGTAACCATGCCAGCTGATAGCGCAGCACCAAACCTTCACTGATCACCGCATACTGAGATAAGGTAAGCAATAAACCACAGACCGCAATCGCCGCAGCAAACCACGCTTCGCGATTACGGGCATGGGCCGGCATGCAGGCCGCCAGTACGGCACCGACGAAGGGCAGAATAATCAAAAACAGTAGCAGCATGTATGTCCTTTTATTAGGCTGAGCTTATTAATCACAGCAATGCAAATTTACCTGTTAATTAGGGTACAGTGGAAAAAACCACGGCACCAATAGCACGCTAACCACTAATACCAACAGGGTAAAGGGCGTGCCTATCTTTAAAAAATCACTAAACCTATATTGGCCCGGTGCTAACACCAGCGTATTCACCGGTGAGGCGACGGGTGTCATAAAGGCGGCCGAGGCGCCCAGTGCAACCATCATAGCAAAAGGATAGGGCGAAGCAGCAAAGGCGTTGGCCAAAGCAATGGCCACTGGCGCCATTAGCACCGCCGTGGCGGTATTCGAGATAAACAAACTCAACAAGGTGGTCACGATAAAAACTGCAGCCAAGATGGCATGGCTGCTGACGCTGCCCATGAGGGCTAGCCAGTGACTGACCAGTAAATCAATGCCGCCGGTTTGTTGCAGCGCCTGCGCAAAGGGTAACATGCCAACAATTAACACAATACTGGGCCAGCTAATGGCTTTGTATGCGCTGGCTAAATCAATACAGCGGCAAGCCCCTAGTAATAAACACGTCAGCAATACGGCAATGACGGCGGGCACCAGATTGGTAACCATCAACAATACCATCAAGGCTACACAGGCCAGTGCATGGGGCGCTTTTTTGGCGGCGGGGGTCATTTCATCGATTTCTGCCGGCACACTCAACACCAAAAAATCACGGTTTTGCTGATGTAGTTGTTGAATATCTTGCCAGTTGCCGGCAACTAAAAGCGTATCGGTTGCTTGCAGCTGCTCATCCACGAACACTTGGCTAAGGGCTTGTCCATGCCGCCGGATCCCCAGCACATTAAGCCGGTAACGGCTACGAAAGGCCAATTGTTGAATGCTTTTACCCGGCAAGGCCGATTCGGGTGGAAAGGCCACTTCCGCTAACCCCAGTTCGTGGGCATGTAAGCTGAAGTAAGAGCTACTCAGGGGTAAGGTCGTCAGCCCTAGAATAGCGGAAGCGTCCATTACATTGAGGTTGGGATCGGCTAAATCGACCAGTAAAATATCACCTTGTTGGATCACGGTTTGGCCGGTAGCGACCAATAACAAGGTACGCAGTTTTTGTGGCCGCTCGACGGCGACGACATTAATGCCATATTCCGAACGGAGTGCTAGCGCATTCAGCGGCTGATTGACGAGTGGTGAATGTCCAGCGACCTGTAAACGAACTTCACGGTCGGTTAAGCAATAGGCTTTGGCTAAATCTGCCAGGGTTAATCTCTGCAGCAGCGGTTTGCTGCTCACTTCTTTGGCGACAAGTTGCTGGCGCACCAGCAGCATATAGCCAATCCCTAGCAGTAGAATAATCAGGCCTATCGGGGTAAAACTAAAAAAATGCAAACTCGCCATACCGCTTTGCATTAATTCGCCATTGACCACCATGTTGGGCGGAGTAGCGACTAAAGTGAGCATACCGCCGATCAGCGCAGAGAAGGCTAACGGCATCATTAAACGGCCTGGCGCGAGTTTTAAGCGAGCGGCAACACTTAATACTACCGGGATAAAGACTGCCACCACCCCAGTGGAGCTCATCACTGAGCTTAATAAAGCGACACTGCTCATCAATAACATTAGCAGGCGAATTTCAGAATTACCGGCGGTTTTCACTAGCCAGTCGCCCAAGCGGTAAACCACACCGGTACGCACTAAGGCATCGCCTACCACAAATAACGCTGCAATCAAGATCACGGTGGGGTTGCCAAAACCGGCCAAGGTCTCTGTTACCGACAACAGCCCCGTCAGCGGAAACAGCACTAATAATGCCAGCGCCACCACATCGGCGCGGGGTTTGTTTAGCATAAAACATAGTAGGGCACCGAGTAGTAAGGCTAGCACTGTCCATAATTCTGTTGTCATCAGTTAAGTTCCCTGGGTGACCTACGCTAAGTTACTGTTATCCAGTGTAATGCTTCTGCTAAAAAGAATACAGCGCTATCCAAGTGCGCCTACATTGGCGGTTAAGCTATTTATATAAAAGAAGAAGCCGCGGCAGCAGCACTGCGTGGTGCAGGCTGTTGGCGCGGCTCTGGGCATAAGCGTGGGCAGCGTTAGTCCGCTTTATTGAGTTTCCATTGTAAAAAGGCTTTCACCACGAGCGTGGCAATGGCCATCAAGGTCAGCAGGGCGGCGGCAATAAAAGCCCCTGTTGCATTGTAATCTTGCTGCAGTAATTCGATATGTAAAGGTAGGGTGTTGGTTTGGCCACGAATGGTACCCGAGACAACAGACACTGCCCCAAACTCGCCAACCGCGCGGGCGTTGGTCAATATAACACCATAGAGCAAGGCCCAGCGGATATTGGGTAAGGTAATTTGCCAAAACACTTGCCAGCCATTGGCACCTAATAATACCGCAGCCTCTTCTTGTTCAGTTCCCAGCGTAGACATCAAGGGTACCAGCTCTTTTACGACAAAAGGGCAAGACACAAACACTGTGACCAGTACTAAGCCTGGCCAGGCAAACATCAATTGTACATCGGCGGCATCCAGCCATTGCGCGAAGGGGCCATTGCTGCCATACAGCAATAAATACAGTAAACCAGCCACCACGGGGGACACCGCAAAGGGAATATCAATCAGCGTTAGCAGTAAGCGTCGCCCAGGAAAGGTAAAGCGGGTAACACACCAGGCAATTAAGGTACCAAAGACCAAGTTAATCGGGACGGTTAACCCCGCCACCAATAAGGTTAAGCCAATCGCATGCAGCATATCGGCATCGCTGAGGTTTTGGATCACCCCGCCAATGCCGGCCGAAAAGGCGGCAATAAAAATCAACAGCAGCGGTGTTAATAGCAGCAGTACACTGAGGGTGACGCCAGTACCAATTAATAACCAGCGAACAGAACGAGACGCGGCCGCACTCATTTTAAGGCTCCGGTGATATGTTGATAACGCTGCTGTAAGCCATTAATTAAAAACAGTAAGATCAGTGACGCCAACAGTACCACGCTAGCAATGGCTGCCGCAGCGGCATAGTCAAACTCTTGTAATCGCACAAAGAT
>CAZNXI010000236.1:0-3668 GCA_964577005.1 uncultured Rheinheimera sp. | reverse complement strand
CTAACATAACGCGGTGAGGCTTTAGCAAAAATCAACCCGCCAAAGTAGGCACCGGCCTGCTTTACGGCTTGCACGTCCTCGATCCGAGTTAGACCGCAGACCTTATGCTCGCCAATAATCAGTTTATGACAGGCTGCGGCTAAATCTGCTTCGGCCATTAGCGAGCTGCCTACTAAGAACGCATCCGCGACACTTAACAACTGACGTACCTGCTGATTCTGATAAATACCTGACTCTGACACCACAGTGCGATCCGCCGGAATTAACGCCCGTAACCGTACACTGGTGTTTAAATCGGTGCTGAGATCACGCAAGTTACGGTTATTAATACCAATTAATTCGGCACCTAAGGCGACTGCGCGCTCAGTTTCTTGCTCGTTACTGACTTCAGTCAGCACTGTCAAGGCTAAATCTTTCGCAATGGCAGCTAATAAACGGTATTGGCGATCCGATAAAATAGACAGCATTAACAGCACCGCATCGGCACCGGCTTCGCGCCCGGCATAGATTTGGTAAGGCTCAATAATAAAGTCTTTATGCAGTAGCGGTTTATCAGAAAGCTGCCGCATTGCTTTTAGATAAGCATAGCTGCCCTGAAAAAACAGGCTGTCGGTCAGTACCGAAATGCAATCGGCATAGCTGTTATAGACACTGCTGATTTCAGTTAAATCAAATACCGGCCGAATTAAACCTTTCGAGGGTGAGGCTTTTTTACACTCTAAAATAAAGCGCGCGCCTGGTTGCTGTAATGCCGCTAAAAAACTATTCCGACTGGGCGTAACCAGATGGATAAAGTCATCTAGTGGCCGATCAGCAGCCATAACCGCCACTTCACCTTGTTTATGGGCGACAATTTTTGCCAAAACGCCCTCAATTGCCACTTCAGGGTGAAAACTTAGGCTTTCCAGTACATCAGTCACGGCTTAACTCCTTTAATTTGGCTAAGGTGCTGAGTGCCTTGCCGCTTTGTAATTGCTCTAGCACGGCGCGGGTATTTACTTTTAAATCGGCGCCTAAGCCAGCAATTTTTAGCATGGCCGCGACGTTGATGGCCACCGCATGCAAGTGCGCTGCAGGTGCGCTTCCATCTAAAATGGCTAAGGTGGCAGCGGCATTCTCGGCGGGCTCACCGCCAGCTAAGCTTGTTAGCGGCTGCAGCTCGACACCAAAATCCGCTGGGCTTAATGTAAATTCTGTAAGGACGCCGTCTTTTAACTGGCAGACATAGGTATTGCCATGTAAGGCAATTTCATCGCAGCCGCTGCCATGTACCACCCACGCAGCTTTAGTGCCTAATTGTTGTAACGCTTGCGCCATTAAGCGGCACAGCGCCGGATCATAAACGCCAAGTAATTGAAAATCGGGTCTGGCTGGGTTAATCAAGGGCCCAAGCAGGTTAAACAGGGTGCGGCTTTTTAACGCGGTGCGCACCAGCATGGCATGCTTAATACCACTGTGATATAGCGGAGCAAATAAAAAGCTGCAATTATTGCCTTGTAATGTTTTCGCCGCTTGTGCTGGTGTTAATTGAATATTAATGCCTAATTGCTCTAACAAATCGGCAGAACCTGAGCGAGAAGACACGCTGCGGTTACCATGTTTGGCGACCGGCAACCCCATACTCGCTGCAACAATAGCTGCGGTGGTGGAAATATTAATGGTATTACTGCCATCACCACCCGTGCCGCAGCAATCAATGGTACCATTTACGTTTACAGGAAAGGGCGTGGCCGCGGCTAATAGCGCGCTTGCTGCGCCGGTAATTTCATCCGCCGTTTCGCCCCGTACTTTTAACGCCACCAATAACGCGGTCAGTAATACAGGTTCAACTTCGCCATGCACCACAGCCGTGAAGAATTGCTCGCTCTGTGCTTGGCTTAATGGCTTGCCGTTCAGTGCCTGTTGTACGAGGGAAAGTAAGCTGCTGTTATGCTCTTCAGTGCTTGGATTCATCAGCTTTGGCTCCTTTTAAGGTCGTTATCTAATTCTGCTTTTAGCAAGTAAGCAATACTTTGCTTTAATAAAGGTTTACCCAAGGTCGTTAAGATTGACTCTGGATGAAACTGAAACCCCAGCATCCGCTCTGGTTCATTAATCACGGCCATTGGGATATGCCGCTCGCGAGCAATTTCGGTTAGGCTAGCCGGTAGTGTTGTTGCCATTAATGAATGATATCGCGCCACGGGAAAGGGTCTGGGTAAATCAGTAAACACCGGGTGCTCATCCAAGGTAATCGCTGAGGTTTTACCATGTACGGTCTCACCAGCGCGCCCGACCACTCCACCATAATGTTCGACAATGGCTTGATGCCCTAAACAAATACCCAGCACAGGGTAAATACCGGCGCATAACTTCAGCAGGGCTGGCATAGCACCGGCATCGGCAGGTGCGCCTGGGCCTGGCGAGAGCACTAATAACACCGGGCCGGTTTCTTGTTGCATCTTGGCAAAAATATAGTCGGCTGGCACGGTATTGCGATACAGTTTTAAGCTAAAGCCTAACTGAGCAAACTCATCGACCAAGTTATAGGTAAAAGAGTCGATATTATCGAGCAGGTAAATGGTCGTGCCTGCCAGTGAGTGCGTTACATCTGTTGCAGATTGCTGTGATTGTGCTTGTTGTGTCGTCATCTTAGTAACCCGCTAATTGAATGGCTTTAATCACCGCTTGGGCTTTATTGCGCGTTTCCTCGGCTTCCAGTTTCGCCACCGAGTCAAACACCACCCCTGCACCAGCTTGAATGTAGGCCATGCCGTTTTCCACATAAGCTGAGCGGATCACGATACAGCTATCAAAGTCACCATTGCCCGCTAAGTAACCCACGGCTCCGCCATAAGAGCCACGCTTTTGGCCTTCTACCTGCCGGATCAGCTCTGCGGCTTTCACCTTCGGTGCGCCCACTAAGGTGCCCATATTCATACAGGCTTGATAAGCATGCAGCGCATCCAATTCTGGCTTTAAAGTGCCAACCACCCGCGACACTAAATGCATAACATAAGAATAGCGATCGACTTTTAACAGCTCTTTGACATAACGGCTGCCCGGTACGCTGATACGCGCAACATCATTGCGGGCGAGATCAACCAGCATCAGATGTTCTGCTTTTTCTTTTTCGTCTTGCCGCAGTTCCAGCTCAATGCGACTATCCAAATCACGATCAATGCTGCCATCAGGCGCAAAACCGCGGCGGCGCGTACCGGCTATAGGATAAATTTCGACTTGCCGATCGGCAGCGGCAAATTTAAGCGCTGATTCTGGCGAAGCACCAAATAGGCAAAACGCCGGATCCTGCAAATAAAACATATAGGGGCTGGGATTAAGCTGTTTGAGCTTGGCGTAAGCTTGCAGCGGTTTAGGGCAGGGCAGTGAAAAACAGCGCGAGGGTACAACCTGAAAAATATCCCCAGCCACAATATGCGCTTTTAAATTTTCTACCTGCTGCTCAAAGTCGCTATCGCTAATATCTACGCTGATATCTTGTTGTAAGTTGCTTTGACCTAAGGCTAAAGGCTGGCTTTGTGCTAAGCACTGTTTTAGCTGTTCGAGGCGTTTACCTATAACAAAGCAATTAGCTGCGGCGTTTTCACCGCAAAACACATTACCTACCAAGCGACTTTGCTGGCGCTGATGATCAATGACCAGTGCGGTTTCGGCCAGATAAAACAGAT
>CAZNXI010000235.1:0-3686 GCA_964577005.1 uncultured Rheinheimera sp. | reverse complement strand
GTGGCATGGCGGCTTTTATTCCCGCCAAAGATCCGGCAGCCAATGCCGCCATTTTAGAGCGCGTGACTGCTGACAAAGAGCTGGAAGCCCGCAATGGTCATGATGGCACCTGGGTGGCGCACCCTGGCTTAGCTGCCACCGCCAATGGCGTTTTTGCCCAGTATTTAACGGATAAGCCTAATCAATTACATATCTCCAGAGCCGAAGATGCCCCTATTACGGCGGCTGAACTTCTGGCCCCTTGTGATGGTGAGCGCACCGAAGCCGGCATGCGCACTAATATCCGCGTGGCGTTGCAATATCTTGCCGCTTGGATCAGTGGTAAAGGTTGTGTGCCGATTTATGGCTTAATGGAAGATGCAGCGACAGCAGAAATCTCCCGCACGCAAGTTTGGCAATGGATTAAACATGGTAAGAGTTTAAGTAATGGTAAACTGATTACCAAAGCCCTATTTGCTTCTTTTTTAGAGGAAGAAGCAAAGGTGGTGTTGGCAGAAGTGGGCAGCGAAGTTTGGCAAAGCCAAAATTTTGACCGTGCTCAAGCGTTATTGCTCGACATCACCACAGCCGATCAGCTGGTAGATTTCTTAACGCTACCCGCTTATGCGCTGCTTGATTGACCTGACACCCTCATCGATCTGAGGTAAGTAAACCTGATGTGCAAGGCGCCTAACCAGCGCCTTTTTTATTGAGGTCTTATTGATAGCCGCCAGCGACGAAAGTCGCCGGCTGTGCTGTTAATTCAGCTCGTCTGCGGTTTCTACAATCAAGCGTCTGAACCAAATATGGCTAGCATCCTGATGCAGCAGCGGGCTCCAAATCATTTTTAATTCAATTGAGGGGATGGCAAAAGGCGGATCCATAATGGCCATAGCGGGATCTTTTTCATAAAGCCGCGCTGCACGGCTTGGCAGAGTGGCAATCAGATCAATCCCTACCGCGAGATGCATTGCGACATGATAGTTGCGGGTGAACACGGTAATATTGCGCTGTTTGCCTAACTTGGCCAAGGCTTCATCGACCCAGCCAAGCTTTTGCACATCTTTTGGATCCATACCAACACCGACGCCAAAGCCGGTTTTACTCACCCAAATATGTTGGGCTTTCAGATAGCTATCCAAGTTAAAGTGTTGCAGTACTGGGTTTTGCCGATTAATCAGACAAGAAAAGCTATCGCGCCATACCGTCTTTTGGTGAAAGGATTGTGGCAGTTGGTCAAAACGGTTTATTGCCATATCGACCTTGCCATTTTCAACATCATGAAAGGTCACATCGGAAGGCGTCATGATATCTAAACTGGTGAAAGGCGCCTGTACTCTTAGCTTTTTCAACAGGGCTGGGATCAGTGTAGAGGCCGCATAATCACTAGCCATAATCCGAAATACCCGATGGCTTTGCGAGGGTTCAAAGTCTTTGTTGGGTTGTAGGGTTTCCTCTAAGGTTAGCAAAACCCCTCGTACCACGGGCGCTAATTCCCTTGCACGTTCGGTGGGGACCATGCCATCAGAAGTACGGACTAAAATAGGGTCATTCAATAGGTCGCGCAGCCGTTTTAAGCCATTACTCATGGCAGGCTGCGTGATATTGAGCTGATTGGCAGCACGAGTCACGTTCTTTTCTCGCAGCAGCACATCAAGGTATACCAGTAGATTGAGATCCATCTTATTAATATTCATATCTTAAATGCTCAGGTTGCTTTTTATCATTTAGCTGAATCATAGCAGTTGCTAGGGTAAGTCCCAATAGGTGCAAGTTATATTCATAAAGAAAATGATGGGCATCATTAAAATCAGCTTTATGAATCTTTGAATTGTTGACTATAGTGAAAGCATACCAACACGGTTACTGTTACCAGCAAAGAGGAAATTATTATGTCGGCTTATCAAGATCAGATTAATCAGTTAGCAGCGGTATGCAACAACAATCAGGGTTGGAATGCGATTAGCCCAGAGTATGCAGCCCGTATGCGTTTACAAAACCGTTTCCATACCGGTTTAGATATTGCCAAATATACCGCCAAAATTATGCGCGAAGATATGGCGGCTTATGATGCCGATAGTAGCCAATACACGCAGTCGCTAGGGTGTTGGCATGGGTTTGTTGGTCAACAAAAGTTAATCGCCATTAAAAAGCACTTTGCGACTACCAAACGCAAGTATCTGTATTTATCTGGCTGGATGATTGCGGCGCTGCGCTCTGAGTTTGGTCCATTACCAGATCAATCTATGCACGAAAAAACCGCTGTACCAGCCTTGATTGCTGAGCTTTATACCTTTTTAAAGCAAGCGGATGCCCGTGAGCTTGCTGGTTTATTTCATGAACTAGACGCCGCAAAGGCTGCAGGTGACAGCGCCAAAGCTGCTGCAGCGCAAAGTAAAATTGATAATTTTGAAACGCATGTAGTGCCAATTATTGCGGATATCGATGCCGGTTTTGGTAACGAAGAAGCTACCTATTTACTTGCCAAGAAAATGATTGAAGCCGGTGCCTGTGCGATTCAAATTGAAAACCAGGTATCAGACGAAAAGCAATGTGGTCACCAAGATGGCAAAGTAACAGTACCACATGCTGATTTCTTAGCAAAAATTAACGCCGTGCGTTATGCCTTTTTAGAGCTGGGTGTGGATGATGGCGTAATTGTAGCGCGCACCGACTCCTTAGGCGCAGGTTTAACCAAGCAAATTGCTGTTACCAATGAGCCAGGCGATTTAGGCGATAAATATAACAGTTTCTTAGATGGTGATTACATTACCAGTGCCGATGATATTGCCAATGGTGATGTGGTTGTTAAAGCTAACGGTAAGTTGTTAAAACCAAAACGTTTGGCCAGTGGTTTGTTCCAATTTAAGCCAGGCTCTGGTGTGGATCGTGTGGTACTGGATTGTATTACCTCACTGCAAAATGGTGCTGATTTACTGTGGATTGAAACCGAGAAGCCACATATCGGCCAGATTAAAGAGATGGTTGACCGTATCCGCGAAGTGGTACCAGGCGCGAAGTTGGTATACAACAATAGCCCTTCCTTTAACTGGACCCTGAATTTCCGTCAGCAAGTGTTCGATGCGTGGCAAGCCGCAGGTAAAGATGTGTCAGCTTATGTTCGTGCTGGCTTAATGAGTGCGGAGTATGATGCCACTGAACTGGCGCTCGAAGCTGATAACCGTATTCGGACTTTCCAAGCCGATGCAGCGCGTGAAGCGGGTATTTTCCACCACCTGATTACGCTGCCAACTTACCACACTGCAGCCTTGTCTACGGACAATCTAGCAAAAGAGTATTTCGGTGCAGCAGGTATGTTAGGTTATGTCGAAGGCGTACAGCGCAAAGAAATTCGTCAAGGTATTGCCTGTGTGAAACACCAGAATATGTCAGGTTCTGACATCGGTGATGATCATAAAGAATACTTCTCAGGTGAAGCGGCACTAAAAGCCGGTGGTGCCCATAACACCATGAACCAGTTCTAAGTTATTGCAACGTGGTCAGGTAACTGACAGTTGGGCAGCCATTGGCTGCCCTTTTTTATAAAAAATTTCTGAGTGCCCCTCTGGGCTTTGCGCCGCACAATCGCTGATATGTTTACTTTGGAACCGTGTTAGGTGTTTTTGCTTTTTCTTCCCATTGCATTAATAGCATGGTGAGATAAATTTTCGTGGGTAAGGACAAGGCTAAACCTAAGGCACAACAGG
>CAZNXI010000234.1:0-3715 GCA_964577005.1 uncultured Rheinheimera sp. | reverse complement strand
AAATGAGTGATCGGATTGAACCGAAATCAGTGTTCGGTTTCATCCGAAACATGCATTCATCCAAGAATTCGCGATTGGGGCTAATCGAGGGTAAAGTTGCTCACGCAATTTGTGTACTAAATGAGGTAAAGGGTAATCCCAGTACTTGTATAACCCTAATCCAAAACGGTATCGTTCCATTACAACAGTTTTTCTGTAGCCTATGTCATGGTCAAACAGACCAATTAAATCCAAGCATTCTTTTGCCATCAAAAAGCCTGGCAAAACTGCGTAGCCCCTTCTATTTAAGTCATCAGAAACATTTTGCCAGTTTACTGACTCTATTCGTTCAACAATATCAAGCATTTCGCATTTCCGCCTTTGCACTTTCCCACCCAATCATGGCGGTCTTTTTATCTGGCCCCCACATATAACCGCCTGTTTTACCATTACTTTGAATAACACGATGGCAAGGAATTAGATATGCAATAGGGTTACTACCTATTGCAGTCCCCACGGCACGATAGGATTTTGGATTACCAATCTCTTTAGCTATTTCCCCATAGGTTGTAAGTGTTCCCATTGGTATTTTTAAAAGACTTTCCCAGACTTTAATCTGAAAAGGCGTACCTGCTAGGTGCAGTTTTATTTTATCGAGGTGCCTCCAGTCTTCTTGAAAAACAAAGAGGGCATCTTGCTGGAGTCGATCTGTGACCTGGTGATACGATGCATTGGGAAAGCGAGAGCGTAAGTCATCTAGTGCTTTTTTCTCATCCGCTTCAAAATGCATATGACAAACCCCCTTTGGAGTCGAGGCTACAATCACTTCCCCGAAGGGAGTCTCAGCAAAACAATAATTAATGTTCAAGCTTTCGCCGCCGTTTTTGAAATCACCAGGTGTCATGCCCTCAATCGAAACGAACAAATCGTGCAATCGACTCGGTCCGGAGAGTCCCGTTTCATAAGCTGCCTCCATCAATGTCATACGTTTTTCTAGCAAGGTTTTTGCGTGTTCCAAGCTTACGTATTGCATGAATTTTTTGGGACTAACACCTGCCCATTCAGTGAAGATTCGTTGGAAGTGGAAAGGGCTAAGATGCACCGTTGAGGCAATTTCTTCTAATGATGGTTGGTCTTTAAAGTTTTCACGAATGAAAGCAATCGCCTTTTCTATTCTCTTATAATCAGTTAGTGTCTGTTCTTTCATGGCTCGCCCCCTTTTGATATGGCGGTAGCATTTTATGTTTTGCTATAAGATCTGGCGCTATCTACCAGCGTTGAAGTCTATGTTGTAAATCATGGTCAATCGGCAGCTAAATAAAGTTGATAAACCAACTTTATAGTGTTTAGCGCGGCGATTTTCTAAGAGATGTTTTCTAAGAGTTCTTTTCTTTGTAATGTCCAAGAGTTCGATAGTCATCGTTTATCTCTTTACCAGTGATTATTGGATAAGGATAAATTGATAGAGCCTTGCACTCGACCCGATTCTTGCGGAAGTAACTTTTAGTTGCAGATGGTTTTAATGAGCACATCAAATATTCAGAAGGGTCTTCACAACTGAAGAGTTTGCTTGGAAATTCGATAACCGGTAAATAAGGCTTTGGATTAATAGCATCCAAAGCCTTTCCCACATATTGACCAGCCTTATTTCAGCGCTTGCTCAAACGCAAACTGAGCTTCAATTGAGACGCCGGCTTTGAACATCTCAGGGATAAACGCTTTTAGTGGTAGCTCTTCAGCGATGGATATAGGCCATGACGGATTTGCAAGAGCACCAGTACCCAGGGAGACTAAATCAGCATGTCCATCGCTCAATACCTGAAATGCTATCTCAGGAATATGCATTCCACCATTTGCAATCATTGAGATACCGGTAAGTGTACGACCTAACTTCGGGAGACTTTGTCCCTCTCTTGTATAACAGCCATGCTTGAAACCTTTCCCTTCACTTGCAAAATGAATGTAATCCTGAGATACAGCAGCTAATGCCTCAAAAATGACCTTTGCATCATGCTCACCACCTGTCCATTGATAGTCAAAATCGTTTACTTTGCCCTGCGAAATTCGAACTCCGACAATAAAATCAGGATGTGTTGCATCCCGCACTGCTTTAATGATTTGACAGGTTAATCGAACTCTATTTTCTACAGAACCCCCATACATATCTTCACGGTTATTAGTGTATTCAGTTAAAAACTGGTCAAGCAAATAACCATTCGCAGCATGGATTTCCACACCATGAAAACCGGCGGCTTCGGCTCTCTTAGCTGACTCAACAAAGCCGACGATAACATCGTCAATTTCACTTAAATTCATTGCATGTGGTGTAGGGTATGCCCCCTGTTTTTTACTATACCCTCCTAACATCGTTCTTAAGGGTGAAATTGCAGAGGGGGCACGGGTATTTGACAGGTGCTGCGACAATGCGCCAGCATGCATAAGTTGCATGATAAACACCGTTTCGTGCTTACGCATTCTCTCTACTACACTCGCCCATCCGCTTTCCTATATGTCATGGGCTGCGGATCTTTAAGAGAGTTTAGTAGCAAGTATGGAGGAGCCTTAGCTACAATTTTGCCACGTTGTTTGCGTTCGCTGTTAATGTAGGTATCGACCATCTGTGCGACTTTATCGCTGATCGGAATATCACGGGTATAGGTTTTGACATTTGGCGGGTTGGCCCGCGGATCTAAATCTAGAGTGGTGTTCTGACTTAACCGAAGTGCATAGCCATATGACTTTTTGACTAATGCGTCAGGACGCATCGACAGAAGCTCCCCCTCACGGACACCAGTCAGGATCAGAATGTGAACAATAGGTTGGTTTCGCAACCTGACCCTCTTTTGAAATGGGTTTTGTGGATTCTCAGGATTAACCCACCACAATATCTTAGTCACTTGCTCGTCAGTTAAACCATACCTTTGTTTCCCATGTTTTAATCCCCCACGTTCAATCAAGAGTTGGCGGAACTGGGTAATGAAGTTTCTCATGTTACCAGCATAGGGATCAGATCTCTTTCGCGTGCCCGCGAATACATGTCCGAGAAACTGTAGGTAGTTAATAATTTTATTAGCACGATGTCGATAAGTTTCTGTGCCAATGAACGTGTTCACAGCGGCTTCGATGGTTGCAGGTGCATGTGTCGGGGCGTTAACCCGGTAACGAAGATCCTCTTTAAAAGAATCCATTTCGAGGAAACTCAAAAACTCGCCACTTTTCATTCGTTCGAGTAGATCGACATTCTGCTTTTCTGCCCACTCATAAATTTTAGTAACTGCACGAGCGACGTCTAAGCGATAGGAGTGGGAGCGTGCACGGAAGCGGGCAACATACATGTTGATATCAATCGGAGGCATACCGTCTTTATCACACACGATCACTTCACGATCACCATGCGACTCGACTTCTATGAGACGAACAGAATAGGCCATTGCATCACTCCAGACAACCTAACAACAAGTTGGAAGTATAGCACTGATTTTAAAGGTATTTCAGTTTTGAAAAACTTGGTTTTATTGTCACGAAAAAACGTCATTTCAGATGCTTTTCAACATACAAAAAAGGGTTAAAAAACCACTTTTGTCGCAAACAATCGACGTCTTTACACTCGTCTTTACATTTTAAAACAGAAGAAAATCCCAAAAACCAAGCTGAATTACCCAAAAGGTAAACAACTTGATTTTTGGCTATAACCTGCTAATGTATAAAGTAAATTTCCGTTTTATCTTAAATCGTC
>CAZNXI010000233.1:0-3733 GCA_964577005.1 uncultured Rheinheimera sp. | reverse complement strand
GGCTTTATATGGAGATACAAAGCATGTCAATTAAGGCTGTTGTTTTGTCTGCTGCGCTTACCGCTTTTGCTAGTGCAAATGTAAGTGCAGAAGAAACGTTGACAGTTGACTTGGATGCCTTTGAGGCCGCATTGGTTGCTGACTGTTCAGATATAGAAAAGTTGTTAAAGCTTATTCAAGATACTTTAACAACGGCTAAAGATGATGAAGCGATGGTTGAGTCAATCATTATCAAAGCTTCTGAAAATGGCTGTGCTGATTCGGTTACTATTCTTGCAGCGGTAGTTGCTGCTGGAATAGATCCTGGTATTGTGGCGCAAATACTGGCTGATACTGCAACTGCAGCTGGCCCTACAGCACCAGGTGCGCCTGCTGCTGGCCCTGCTGCGGATACTACTAGTTCACTACCACCACCACCTCCAGGTTTTGGTGGCGGCGGCGGCGGTGGCGGCGGTACCATTTCGGGTAACTAAGCGACAAGTCGTTTAAAAAAGGGCGTAATGCCCTTTTTTATTGCTTAAGAGCATGGGATCGGATCAACGGGTCGGATCAAGGGGTCAGAGTTGTTGATTCTTGCGATCAAGGGGTCCAGATCAAGGGGTCAGAGATCAAGGGGTCAGAGTTGTTAGATCAAGGGGTCAGAGTTGTTGATTCTTGCGATCAAGGGGTCGATCAAGGGGTCAGAGTCGTTGATTCTTGACTCTGACCCCTTGATTAGCTCTGACCCCTTTTTTTAAAATTAGCTCTGACCCCTTTTTATGATAGGAATTGACGTTTGGTAGGAAAATTAGCTCTGACCCCTTTTTCGGTGATGTTGTGGTTGCTGGGGTTTATTATGGTGTGGGCGCCGGTGCCGCTGGCGTCGAACCGAATTTGGGCTTGGAGTATTCTGCACTTGTTGATTGGTGCGGCGGCCTTGCTGCATTGCTATTTTGCTGTTCGTCATAATATTCCGTGGTTTCGGGCGCCTTGGCTTAAGGGCTTTTTGGCGGTGCCGTTATTGGTTGGCCTGTATATGGGCCTGCAAAGTTTGAATTTGCTGCCAGGTGTGAGTTCGGCCGCGCCTTATCATAGCCAGTTGTTGGCGGTGCGTACTTTTTACTTGTTGCTGTATTTGTGGCTGCTGTGCACCTATTTGCATAGCGTAGATG
Organism: uncultured Rheinheimera sp.; assembly: GCA_964577005.1. Classification (GTDB taxonomy): domain Bacteria; phylum Pseudomonadota; class Gammaproteobacteria; order Enterobacterales; family Alteromonadaceae; genus Alishewanella. The sequence continues at coordinate 2,582 of CAZNXI010000233.1, read as the reverse complement.
CCATGCGCTTTTTTATGGTGGCCATTGTACTGTCGGGGGTGTTGCAGGCCACTTATGGCGCGGTGATTCATTTGGCGGGTTTTGAGGTCTCCCCTATTTTTGGTGTAAACGAAGGCAATCGCGCTCGTGGTAGCTTTGTGTACCAAAACCATTTTGCCAATTATTTGGCCTTGTGCATTAGCATGGCGATTGGCTGGATTATTTGCGAGCTGAATAACGAAAAGCGCGCCTTAAACCTTAAAGCACGGCTGCGCGAATTTGTTAGTATTTTGCTTAGCCCGAAAATGCTGCTGCGCTTAGCGGTGGTGATTATGATTATTGCGCTGATTTTAAGCCGCTCTCGCATGGGCAATAGCGGCTTTTTTGTGGCGCTGGGTATTACCGCACTTTTGGCGATTTTCTTTTATAAAAAGCCCCCTACTTTGCTTAAGCCGCTGGTAATTAGCGTGTTTATTTTAGATTTAATTATTGTGGGTGCGATTTTTGGCGTTGAAAAGGTAAAAGAGCGCATTCAAGAAACCAGCCTTGCTGCTGAAACCCGCGACGAGGTGGTGCTAGATAGTATGCCGGTGTTAAAAGAACATTGGCTAACGGGCACTGGCGCAGGCAGTTTTTATGCGGTGTTTCCGGCGCATCAGCAGTCGGCTTATAGCGGTTTTTATGATCATGCCCACAACGAGTATGTGCAGTTTGTGTTTGAACTGGGCTTACCCATTACCCTTTTACTGGGTGCTTGGCAGTTGTATGCGCTGTGGCTATGCCTGCAAACCATGCGTAAGCGCAAAACCCGCTTTTATCAGGGCGTTGCTTTTGGTGCAATGATGGCCAATATTCATATGCTGGTGCACAATACGGTCGACTTTAACCTGCAATCGCCCGCCAATACCCTGTTGTTTGTGAGTATTTTGGCGTTAAGCCACTTGGCGTGGCATAACGAATCACCGAAACGGCTGCGTACCAGACAAGCTAGCTTTAGCTAGCTTAGTCCTCTGTGATGTTGTCTGAGCTGCTTTTTGTGCTGTCGTTTAGTTGAAACAGCGCCGCGCTATCGCGAATAAATTGCTCAGGCGTCTTCGGCGTGGTAATTAGCCAACTGGCAGGCAGCATGTCGGCTTGATAACTGGGCTCCCTATTCGGCGTAATCGAGTTGAAATAGGGGATCGCCCAATAAATACTGGCTAGCGATACCGTAAGCACCACATGCAAAATTTTGTTCTGCATTCCCGCCAAAATAAAGCCACACCAAAAAAACGCGCCTAAAATCACCACCGGTGCCAGTAACTCTAAGCTAGTAAGCAGTAGCGTGTGGCTAAAGTTAAAACTAAGCCAAGTATGCAGCTTGTCCCACAGCAACCAGCAACACAATGCAGTAAACGCCAAGTTGGCTTGTTGTTTAAATTTGGTCTCATGCGAATGCAGCCGTGCTAATAGCGCCAGTAAGCTTGGCCAAATTAATACCAGTAGCAGAATAAAAGGCAGCAAAATCAGTTGTCGATGCCAACGCTCGGCGTTTTCGCCAATGGCATCCAGCCAAGTGCTATAGATAAAATCGGCGCTGATTAGCAGCACCAGGCTAATCAGTAAAGCGGTTGATGCTAACCAGTTTAAACTGTGCCAGCCCTGGGTTAAGGGTAGCGTGGGCGCGACGCTGCTATCACTTAACACTATACGCAGGCGTTGTTTCCCTAAAGTCACCATCTGGTCGTTGCTAGTAATGGGGATCACGTTTTCGCGCTGACCTTGGCTATTTAGGGTGCCATTTAGGCTTTGTAAGTCGCGTAGTTGCCATTGGCCTTGTTCGTCGCGGCTTAGCTCGGCATGAGCGGCGCAGCTATGCGGATCTTGGATAATTAGGTCGTTGTCGAAACCACGGCCAATGCGGATCTGCGCTTGGTTAAATTTATGCAGCCCCGTGCTTTGACCGCGGCTGTTCAGAACCTCAATAATTATTGCCATACCACCGTCTCCATAAATTTACGGCTAAAGGCCTCAGCGCTGTCTTGGGTTACGCCGGAGAGAGAAAAACGGCTGATAAAGCCTTGTTGTTCTGTGGCCAAGGTGGCGGCGGCATACAGCACATCATACAGCCCCTCGTAGTTTTTGTAGCTGCGCACACAGTACACCACCCGAGTAGGATGCGGGTTGAGGGCGACGATATCGCTGCGGCAATTAAATTCGCTCACATCTTGTGGGGTGGCTGGGTTTTCCGAGCGAGTATGGGCAATACGCTGGGCATAATGACGGTTAAACTTGATCAACGGTAGGCTGTTGCCATCGACCCATTCAAACTGCATTTCTAGCGTGCCACTAAAAAAATTAGAGCTAATAAAAATATATTCTTGTAAGGCGCAAGAGGCTCTGGAACTGCGTAGCTCGTGTTTGGGTTGGTTACTGTTAGTATTGCCCCAGCAGGTTAAAAACGGCGCTATGCTTTCTGGTATTTGCCCTCGGCCCAAGGCTTTCATCACCCAGTTGCTGTCTAAGATAGGGGCTAGCAGTTGTTGTTGGTTAGCAATAAGCTGCTGACGAATTTGCTCGGTAAAGTCACTGACCGGCGGCACGCTGTTGGGCTGCTGTGAGAG
>CAZNXI010000232.1:0-3760 GCA_964577005.1 uncultured Rheinheimera sp. | reverse complement strand
ACAGCAGGCTATTGGGATGCCATTATTGGCCCTGGCAAAGCCATTGATACCAATAAGTTTTATGTGATCAGCGTCGATACACTGGTTAATGCCAATGTTTATGATCCGAACGTAATTACCACTGGCCCTGCCACTATTAACCCAGCCACAGCTAAACCTTGGGGACTCAGTTTTCCTGTTGTCACTATTGCCGACTTTGTCGAGGTGCAACGTCAAGTATTAGAGAGCTTGGGTATAGAAAAACTTTACGCAGTGATAGGCCCATCGATGGGATCTTTTCAAGCAATTGAATGGGCAGTGCGCTATCCTGAGCGGGTACAACGTCTGATCCCGATCATTGGCAGCGCCTATATGGATGCATGGGCAGTGACGCGCTTAGAGCGCTGGGCGACTCCCATCAAACAGGATCCGGCATGGCGCAACGGTGACTATTATGCCTATGGTCAACCTCGGCAAGGATTGACCACAGCCTTAGCCTATATCACCCAAGATGCCCTCTACCCTACTGCTTTTAATGCCCGTTTTGCTGATCCTGTAGCAGACCAAGCCGTGCAACAAGACATCTTGGCACCTTTTACTGTTTGGCAGCAATTACTGTCGCAAGCAGAACAGCGCGCACAATTGCAAGATGCGAACCACATCCTCTATTTGGTGCGCGCCTCGCAATTATATCGAGCAGGTATGGGCGCTAACTGGCAAGACGCCTTAAATACAATACAAGCAAAAACACTGTTTTTGCCCGCTACAGGTGATCAATTATTACTGCCTGCAATGTCTAAAAAAAGTGCTGCTGCTATGTCAGCCAGCCAAGTGAGCTATGCCGAGATCCCTGGAGAATGGGGCCATCTTGATGGCATCGTTAATATCCATGCCGTCGCCGAGCTTATTGCGACCTTTTTAGAATAACAGACGCTTTCCTGGAGGGCGGCTGCTTTAGCGCCCTTTTTTATTGACTAAACTCTGCTAAGCTCATTATAAACTAGGAAAACTCTCAATACGTTGGATGCAATGCACGTCATAATCAAGGGACAAATCAATCTACTGCTCGCATTGATCATTTGCATCATATTTTTGCCTATGAGCCACTCCGTTCTTACGAAAGCCGCTATACCTGACACAGCACTTAGCAACACCACATTCATCTTTGCCAGCAGTGAGTACCCTCCACATTATGGTCCGCTTTTGCCACAGCAGGGCGTAGTGATTGATATTGTTCGGCGCGCTTTTGCCAAGCGGAACATCCGGATTGAAGTGGCGTTTATGCCTTTTGCCAGAGCCTTGCATGATACTCAGCAAGGCCAATATTCTGGCATTATTGCCATCTGGCATACTGCAGAACGTACCAAGCACTTCTGGTTTTCAGACTGTATCTACGCGAACAGAATTGTCCTTTTTAAACGCGCTAACGAATTTAACGAGACAAGTAGTCTTAGTGAATTGCTAGCCGGTCAAGGTACTTTAGGTTTAGTCACCGGCTATGCGCAAGCTGAGCTGTTACAAAATAGCCGTTTTAATAAAGTCAGCGTGACAACGGATGGCCAAGTTTTTAGCATGTTAGCGTTAAAACGAGTTGATTTAGTACCAGCTGATTTACAAAATGGTTTATACCATATTTCCAAACTGCCGGCTGAGCAGCAAAAAGTAGCGCTGAATTGGTTAGCACCAACCTTAGAACATAAACCCATGTATTTGGCTTTTCCCAAAAAGCGGCCAGACAGCCTGTTCCTACAACAAGAGTTTAATCTCGGCTTGCAAGCACTCACTGACAGTGGCGAGCTGACACAGATCCTAACCACAATGCCAGCAAGCTATTAATGCTAGTGAAATGCGTTCAGAAAAGGGTTAAGCCTTCGCAACTTGAAAACGGGGAAATAACACTAAGTGATCTAGATCCAAACGAATGCCCATTTGTTCGCCAATAGCATGGTTGTGATGACTTAACGCCAAACAATAAACCTGCTCTCCCGCGGCTAATGCCAAAGTATAAAGAATATGTGAACCACGAAACGACTTATCTAATACGGTTGCTTTAATATCACTATCATCATCATGCACAATATCGTCGGGTCGAATCAGTAAATCCACCTGATCACCAGCCTTTACCTCGCTTAAAAAACGTTGCCGAAACACCCCTAAACAGGTTGCCACTTGCTGTTGATCCAGCATCTGCCCTGGCAGCATAACACCTCGGCCAACAAAGTCAGCCACAAAACGATTGGCAGGACGGTGATATAACTCGTAGGGTGTAGCCCATTGCTGTAATTGGCCATGTTGCATAACGCCAATCATGTCGGCCATAGCAAAGGCTTCAAATTGATCATGTGTTACTAATACGGCGGTAATCTGTAGCTGTTTTAGAATTTTCCTAATATCACGCGCCAGTACCTCACGAAATTCGGCATCCAAGCTTGAAAAAGGCTCATCTAGTAAAAGCACTTTGGGTTCAGGCGCCAAGGCTCTGGCTAAGGCGACCCGTTGCTGCTGACCCCCAGATAACTGGTGGATATAGCGTTGCCCCAAATCAGGTAAACCTACCAGCTGTAGCAGCTGCTTAACTTTGGCTTTTTTCTCTGCTTTGTTTAGCCGTTTTAAACCAAAGCTAATATTATCCGCGACAGTTAAATGTGGAAATAATGCAAAATCTTGAAATACCATACCAACTTTGCGCTGCTCAGGTGCCAGCTGCGTTAAAGCGTTACTCACTTCTAACCCTTGCAAGCTGATAACACCTGCTGCCGGTGCTTCAAAACCTGCGATAGCGCGCAAAATGGTAGTTTTTCCACAGCCTGATGGCCCAACTAAACAACCAATTTGACCTTGTGCTAAGGCAAAAGAGATATTTTTCACTACTGTATGCGGTCCATAAGCGACTGCAAGCTGCTCTAATGCCAACATTATTCAACTCCTCGCATCTGCCGCTCCGTAGAACGGGCCAAAATAATGACCGGCAACAACCCCACTAAAACAATAGCTAAAGCCGGTAAAGCCGCATCCGCTAAACGCTCATCCGAAGCCAATTCATGCGCTCGAACCGCCAAGGTGTTAAAATTAAAGGGGCGCAACACTAACGTGGCGGGCAACTCTTTCAGTACATCGACAAAGACTAACAGTAAAGCAGTTAACACACTGCCCCTTAACAGCGGAATATGCACCGAACGTAACACTTGCCAAGGGCTGTAACCCAGCGAGCGCGCCGCATTATCCATATTAGGTTTAATGCGCTCAAGCCCCGCTTCAATGCCGTGCAGAGATACTGCTAAAAAGCGCACACTGTAAGCAAGCAGTAACGCAACAATAGTGCCAGAGAGTAATAAGCCGGTGCGGACACCAAACCATTGTTCAGCCAGCAAATCAATACGCTGATCAAACCAAGCTAACGGTAGCATGACACCTATCGCAATAACAGTGCCGGGGACCGCATAGCCTAAGGCAGCCAACTGCACGGGCAATTGCACGACTGGATCCTTTTTTAAACGACGGGCATAGGCAAAAATCAGCGCTAAGATCACGGATAGCAGCGCCGCGATCGCAGCCAAAGAGAAACTATTCCAAACCAACTGCCAAAATGTTGCATTTAAGGTTCGCTGCCAATTGGCTAGCGCCCAGCTACATAATTGCCATGCTGGCAATAAAAACCCGAGCAGTACAGGCAACCAGCAAAATGCTAAAAAGCAAAACTGCCGGCCAAGGCCGACATGTCGTCGCTGCGGCGCACTGTGTTTTTGTCCCTGATAATAATAACGAACTTTTCTTCTAGACC
>CAZNXI010000231.1:274-3763 GCA_964577005.1 uncultured Rheinheimera sp. | reverse complement strand
CCACGACCCGCTTCTACACCTACTTTAGCAAACAGACCAGCATCTGGTTTGTTCAGGCGGCTTGCCTTAACAGTACCAGTGGTTACTTGCAGCGCGTTATAGCCATCAACGTCTTGCGTTTTAACAGCAGTAACGCGGTTTGGTGTTGCTTCGATTACGGTTACTGGGATAGATACGCCATCTTCTGTGAAGATGCGAGTCATGCCCACTTTACGACCGATAAGACCGATAGCCATTTCCTAAACCTCTCTATAAACCTGTCTGATTAGCCCAGGCTGATTTGAACGTCAACGCCAGCAGGCAGATCTAAACGCATCAGAGCATCAACTGTTTTTTCAGTTGGTTCCACGATGTCGATTAAACGCTTGTGGGTACGGATTTCGTACTGGTCACGCGCATCTTTATTGACGTGAGGAGAAATCAGAACAGTGAAACGTTCCTGACGTGTAGGTAGTGGAATTGGACCACGAACCTGGGCGCCGGTACGCTTAGCTGTGTCAACGATTTCCATAGTTGACTGATCGATCAAACGGTGATCGAACGCTTTCAGACGGATGCGTATCCTTTGATTACTCATGTATCAAAGCCTCAAAGAGCAAAAAGAGCAAAAATAAACATAAGCAAAACCCACAAAGGGATTGCCTATGCACCAAGTTACCAGTTGCTCCCCAATCGGGAGCTTATCTTAAACACACTGCCTTAAAGGACTTAATGGTGCTTATACCAGCCAGAATCATATCGACTGGCCGCGTATTATATACACTCCAGTCGATATTGCAAGCATTGTTTATAAAACGTGCAACAGAAGAACAGACTTGCGTTAGAATTGATCGTCAGTCAATAACAGTGCAGCACTTCCATCTGCGCTAAGTTGCGCCAATACCGCCTGCACCTTAGGCATGACTCGACGAAGATACCAATCAGCAGTACTTTGTTTTGCAGCAATAAAGTCTGCGCTATGTTTTGTATCGTCCAGTGCGGCTAAATTTTTATACCACATGTAGCCATAAAGCACATAACCTACCGCATCAAGTAAATCACAGGCATCTAAGGCTTGATGTTCTGTCGCTTTAGCAAGTTGAGCCGAAATACATGCCTGCAACTGATTTATTACAGGCGATAGTGTTGCCGATGCTGCATTTTGCTTGGCATTAACTTCATTCTCGATTTCAGTCAATAACAGTTGCAACACTTCACCCTTATCCGCCGCAACTTTACGTAATGCAAAATCTAATGCTTGAATACCATTAGTTCCTTCATAAATTTGGGCAATACGCACATCTCGTACTAGCTGTTCCATACCCCACTCTTTAATGTAACCATGACCACCAAAGACTTGTTGCGCGGTGATACAGGCATCTAAACCACGATCAGTCATAAAGGCCTTGGTAATTGGAGTAAGTAAGTTCGCTCGATCTGCCGACAGTTTACAACCGTCATATTTTGCTTTATCCAATAAACTCGCCACCCAAGTGGCAAAAGTCCGACCTGCCTCGTTTATGGATTTAATATTTAGTAGCATCCGCCTAACATCAGGATGCCCAAGTATAGGATCAGCCTTGTTTGGGTCTCGTCCTCCCGTTCTACCCTGTAATCGATCTTTAGCGTAAGCAAGTGCATTTTGGTAAGCTCGTTCTGCGGCACCTAAACCCTGACTTCCCATGGAGAGACGCTCGTAGTTCATCATAGTAAACATACAGGCTAAACCTCGATGCGGCTCACCGATCAGATAACCGGTGGCATCATCGAAATTTAATACGCAGGTTGCAGAGCCATTGATTCCCATTTTGTGTTCAATAGAGCCCACACTAACGCTATTTCGCCCAGCGGGTTGACCTTCGGCATTAAGGTGAAATTTAGGGACTAAAAATAATGAGATGCCCTTACTTCCTGCAGGTGCGTCTGGTAACTTCGCCAGAACCAAATGAATAATGTTAGTAGTGAGATCATGCTCGCCTGCCGTGATAAAAATTTTACTACCACTAATTTTGTAACTGCCATCTGCGGACTGTTTGGCAGTAGTGCGCATAATACCAAGATCAGAGCCGGCATGTGCCTCAGTCAAACACATAGTACCTGACCATTCTCCACTGTAGAGTTTTGGTAAGTAAGCTGCTTTCATATCCTCATCTGCATGTTGCAAAAGCGCCACACAAGCTCCGGCCGTTAAGCCGGGATACAGTGAAAAAGCAATATCGGCGCTACACAGCATTTCATCAACCATCATGGATAATGCTTTGGGCATACCCATACCACCATATTCTGGATCACCACTTAACCCAGTCCAACCGCCTTCAGCCAAGCTTTGATAAGCAGAATAATAGTGCTCAGGTAGCGTGACTAAACCATCTTTGAGTTGCGCCCCACGTGCATCGGCCTCTTTACTGAAAGGTGCGATTTGTTGTTCACAAATCTTTGCTGCTTCTTCCAAGATGGCTTTAGCCGTGTCAACTTCGATAAGTTCTTGAAGCTCAGCTTGCTGCTGCCAGTATTGGTCAAGCTGCCATACATCGAATAAATTAAAGTTAATGTCATTTAACGGTGCTTGATACTGACTCATAAGGTAACCTCAAACTGGACGGATGAGTTTTACTATGGCACAAGGGGAATATTCAAACAAGTGTTTGAAATAGATTTTAAGTAGAAAAAAAGGCCCCTTGCGGAGCCTTCTTTTTACATCACTTCTTAATCAACGATTAAGCAATGATTTTTGATACTACACCAGCACCAACTGTACGACCACCTTCACGGATAGCGAAGCGTAAACCTTCGTCCATCGCGATTGGGCAAATCAGTTCTACTACAAACTTCAAGTTGTCGCCTGGCATTACCATCTCTACGCCTTCTGGCAGCTCAACCGCGCCAGTTACGTCTGTAGTACGGAAGTAGAACTGTGGACGGTAGCCTTTGAAGAATGGCGTGTGACGACCACCTTCTTCTTTTGACAGTACGTACACTTCGCCTTCGAACTTAGTGTGTGGCTTGATTGAACCTGGCTTAGCAAGTACTTGACCACGCTCTACGTCTTCACGCTTAGTACCACGCAATAACGCACCAATGTTCTCACCTGCACGACCTTCGTCTAACAGCTTACGGAACATTTCTACACCAGTACAAGTCGTTGCAACGGTATCTTTGATACCTACGATTTCTACTGTCTCACCTACTTTAACGATACCCTGCTCTACACGGCCTGTTACTACAGTACCACGACCAGCAATTGAGAATACGTCTTCGATTGGCATGATGAATGGCTTATCAATCGCACGTACTGGCTCTGGGATATAAGTATCTAAAGCATTACCTAATTCTAAAATCTTCTCTTCCCATGCCGCATCGCCTTCTAAGCCTTTTAACGCTGAACCGCGAATTACTGGCAAATCATCACCCGGGAAGTCGTAGTCTGAAAGAAGCTCGCGCACTTCCATTTCTACTAATTCTAATAACTCTTCATCAGAAAGCATCCTATTATGAAAACCAGTGGCATCA
>CAZNXI010000231.1:0-264 GCA_964577005.1 uncultured Rheinheimera sp. | reverse complement strand
ACTACTAAAATAGCGCCGTCCATCTGAGCAGCACCCGTGATCATGTTCTTAACGTAGTCAGCGTGACCTGGACAGTCAACGTGCGCATAGTGACGTGTTGGTGTGTCATATTCTACGTGTGACGTGTTGATCGTGATACCACGAGCTTTTTCTTCTGGTGCTTTGTCGATTTGATCGAAAGCAAATGCCTGACCGCCGTAGTGCTTAGCCAGTACGTTTGTGATTGCTGCAGTTAAAGTAGTTTTACCGTGGTCAACGTGACCG
>CAZNXI010000230.1:0-3770 GCA_964577005.1 uncultured Rheinheimera sp. | reverse complement strand
TAGGCAAATTGCAAAGCTTAACCATAATATTTTGTTAGAGCCTATTGGCCGCAATACCGCACCGGCCATTGCGCTGGCGGCGTTTACGGCGTTAAAGCAGGGTAATGACCCGTTATTGTTGGTATTGGCTGCCGACCATGTGATTGCCGATACGGCAGCCTTTACTGCTGCAGTAAAGCAGGCTGAGTTGTTGGCGCATGCCGATAAATTAGTGACCTTTGGTATTGTGCCTACTGCGCCAGAAACGGGGTATGGGTATATTAAGCGCGGTGATGCGCTTGAGATCGGCGAGATCGGCGGTAAAAAGGGGGCAGAGCTAATTTCCTGCGGAAATTTAGATCTGACCCCTTTTTCGGCGACCCCTTTTGAGGTGGCGGAGTTTGTGGAGAAGCCGAACTTGGCGACGGCGCAGGCGTATTTGGCGAGCGGTGAGTATTATTGGAATAGCGGGATGTTTATGTTTAAGGCCAGTGTGTATTTGGCTGAGCTTAAACAGCATCGCCCCGATATTTATGCGGCCTGTGAGTTGGCGATGGCCGAGACCGATCCCGATTTAGATTTTATTCGGGTAAATGCGGCGGCTTTTGCGGCTTGCCCTGATGAGTCTATCGATTACGCGGTAATGGAGAAAACCCAGCATGCGGTGGTAGTGCCGTTAGCGGCGGGGTGGAGTGATGTGGGCGCGTGGTCGTCGTTGTGGGAGATCAGCGAGAAAGACGCGAACGGTAATGTGCATAAGGGCGATGTGCTAAGTACCGGCAGCCTGAATAATTATGTGTTTGCCGAAACCGGTTTAGTGGCAACGGTGGGTTTGCAGGATGTAATAGTGGTGCAAACCAAAGATGCGGTGTTAGTGGCGGCGAAAGATCAGGTGCAAGATGTGAAGCATATTGTGCAGCAGCTAAAGGCGGCGGGGCGCAGCGAGCATCATATTCATCGCGAGGTGTATCGGCCTTGGGGTAAGTACGATTCTATCGACAACGGTGAGCGTTATCAGGTTAAACGTATTACGGTAAAGCCTGGCGAAAAGCTGTCTATTCAAATGCATCATCACCGCGCCGAGCATTGGATAGTGGTATCGGGCACGGCCAATGTCACGGTAGCTGGCAAAGATACTTTGCTAACCGAAAACCAGTCTATCTATATTCCGCTGGGCGCAGTGCATGCGCTGGAAAACCCCGGCAAAATTCCGCTAGAGCTAATTGAAGTGCAATCGGGCTCTTACCTCGGCGAAGATGACATAGTGCGCTTTGCAGACAGGTACGGCCGCAGTTAGTAATCACGGGGCTAATCAAGGGGTCAGAGTTAATTTCTAATCAAGGGGTCAGAGTTAATTTCCTGCGGAAATTAACTCTGACCCCTTGATTGGACCCCTTGATTGCCCTGACCCCATGCTTCTCAGTATATTATTGTGGGTGTGTGGCTAACCATTCTTTAAGCGCATTATTCATGCGCGTTTGCCAGCCACGGCCTGTGGCTTTAAAGGCGTTTAGCACTTCGGCATCAAACCGTACAGTGGTAGATACTTTGGGGTTATCTGATACCGGACGCCCACCCCGGCTTAGCTTAGCCATTAAACTGGCTGGCAGCACTTCGGCAGCTGGTTTAAATTGCGCCAAGTCCTCTTCGGTCAATTCGCGCACTTCGTCTTCATCATTTATCAGTTGTTTCATACGCTCTTTGCTCCCGTTGATTTGCCTTTCTGAAACTGATTACCCGGATCCCCTCTTCTGCCTCGGCAAAGCACAATACATGCAAGCGTGCTTGAAGGTAACCTACGGCAATGTAACGTACTTCAGGATACGCTTTGCGGGTGTCTTGCCATATTCTGGCCGTTGCCCAATCTAAATTAGCCGCATCGTCAAACGATAATTGACACTCCTGAATATTGCGCTGGTTTTTGGCGGTATCGTAGGTAATGCGCAATGTAGCATCCTGCCTTGTGTTAACACTCTATTACTGTAGTAACAAAAACCTATTTAAGCAAGGCTTTTTAATAAAGGGGTCAGGTCTTAACTTTTGCTATCTCACCTAAACCTACAATCAAGGGGTCAGAGTTAATTTCCTGCGGAAATTAGCTCCGACCCCTTTTTAATACAGCCCCTTTTTATGTGTTAGAAAAAATCCGGTTTGCAGTTAACGTATTGTTTAGCAAGTTCAGTGTATTTTTGTTTGATTTTTTCATACTCGGCGGTCCACTTTGCGTTATTTCCGCTGTATTGTTTGATGCCAGCCATTTCAACGTTAATTTTTTCAATTAGCTCTTGGCATTTAGCACGGTCTTGTTCACGCTCTCTTCTTTGCGCTTCTAAAACTGAACGTTCTTGCTCTTGCTGCTCTAAACGCTTTTGGCGGGCTTCTAGCCGTTCTTGCTCTTGCAACGCCACTTCAGCTTTGATTTCATCGACCCTTGTTGGCGTGATACGCACATAATGCTCGTTCGCGACGCGCAAATTATCTTTGTCGGCCAACACCAAATGCTGAACGCCAAACCCCGGATTAAAGGTTAATTGCCCTTCAGCTTTTGCGAGCACTAATAATTTGCTATCAGTACCCGCCGCTAACACGGCGTGATTTAATACAAAAGCCTCAGCTTGCCGTGAAATCTCAATCACCTCAGGGCGTTTATTGCCTTTCCGCTCCCATAAGCCGATATAGTCTTCATACGAATCTTTTGAGCATGCCGCTAAAAATAACAATGTTAACAACATTAAAACAGGAGAGAGCATTTTTACCATGATTGAAACTTCCTTATCTTAAATCGCATTCATACAGCCCATTTCTGTCACAGGTATGGTGTTACCGGCTTTAATGAAAAAACCACCAAAACAGGGTTCACCGGTTTTCTCGCGGGTTCTGTCGATCCCAATAAACACCAAAATAGTTGGGTGTGCAGCACTTATTTTGAGTAATAACTCGGCCGTTTGTTGATAATTTAAACCCGGTAAACCTATGGCATCCTGAAACTTTGTTGGCTCTACATTACCCCAGGTAGGAATGGGAGCTTGATACATTCGCTTTAGATTAGTGGCATTCATAATGCGCAATGGCGGGCCACGCTTAACGGCAGGATGATTAAATTGTCCATAAACGGCAAAACGATCAATCATTAAATTCGCTCTGGCGTAATCAATATTAATCACGTCGCTTTCGTTAAAGGTCGCGCTCTCATGCGCAAAGTATTCGCGCATCATGTCTTTGGCAAACGCCTCAAAGTTATCCTCAACACATTTTCGCTCGTTACACTCTGTAGACTGATGGAAAAAATAGGTATAAGTCCAAGGATGGTAGCGCATACCTGTGCCGGCCAGGAAACTAGCCGCAAACATACCTAAGCTGGTTTTATCCAAAAAGTTACCGGGGTTTAACCACACTCCTGTTTGCGCAAAAAAGGCTGTCGACCCCACTAGGCCAGAGCCAAACAATAAATCAGAATTAGCCAAAAGATTTTTTTGCTGTGAGGAAATGTTATTTATTTCGGCATGTTTTTGTTGCGCTTCTGCATAAGCACTGAGCGTATTCGACGAGCTTATTCTGTTTTGAACCAACAACTGCCCCCCTGCGGAGAATGTTGCCTTAGGTTGAGGGGCATTCGTTGAAGCACAACCTGATAACAAGGATACAAACACAAGCACTGTTAACTTTTTTATCATCATATTCCTCCATGAAAAACAGACTGCTATCTTAACAAACCAAAATTTTAACACAATAGCCCTATAAAAAGGGGTCAGAGCTAATTTCCTACGGAAATTAGCTCTGACCCCTTTTTA
>CAZNXI010000229.1:2892-3844 GCA_964577005.1 uncultured Rheinheimera sp. | reverse complement strand
GGTCCCATTCCGAAAAGTGAGTTTTCACCAGAGGCTATCGCTAAAAAAATTGAGGCTAACCCCTTCGCCCGTAAAGCCAAGAACAAAAAGCCGCGTATTTTAACCATTACCCAAAGCACCTATGACGGTATTTTGTATAACGTGGAAGAAATTAAGCAAGAGCTCGGCTCTACCATTGATACGCTGCATTTTGATGAAGCTTGGTTACCGCACGCCAGCTTTCATGAGTTCTATCATAATATGCATGCCATTGGTAAAGATCGGCCACGTTCAGAAGATACCTTGGTGTTTGCTACCCAGTCGACGCATAAGCTGTTAGCGGGCTTATCGCAGGCCTCGCAAATTTTGGTACAAAATGCCGAGAAACGCAGCTTAGATACGCACCGTTTTAACGAGTCGTATTTAATGCACAGCTCCACCAGCCCGCAATATGCCATTATCGCCAGCTGTGATGTAGCTGCGGCGATGATGGAGCCACCGGGCGGAACTGCCCTGGTAGAAGAATCGCTATTAGAAGCCATCGATTTTCGCCGGGCGATGCGCAAAGTCGACGCCGAATTTGGTGACGATGATTGGTGGTTTAAAGTCTGGGGCCCCGATTTACTGCCAGAAGAGGGCATAGGTAAACGCGAGAAATGGGTGCTGCATGCTACCGACAGTTGGCATGGTTTTGGGGTGATTGAATCGGGCTTTAATATGCTCGATCCGATCAAGGCCACCATTATCACCCCTGGTATGAACCTGCATGGTCAGTTTGATGAAACCGGTATACCGGCCGCTATCGTCAGCAAGTATCTGGCAGAGCACGGTATTATTATCGAGAAAACCGGCCTCTATTCGTTCTTTATTATGTTTACTATTGGTATTACCAAAGGGCGTTGGAACTCGATGGTAACTGAGTTACAGCAATTTAAAGACGACTACGATCAAAACCTGCCAATGTGGCGGGTAA
>CAZNXI010000229.1:0-2882 GCA_964577005.1 uncultured Rheinheimera sp. | reverse complement strand
TAATGCCAGAATTTGCGGCTAAGAATAAACGCTACGAAAAAGTCGGTCTGCGCGATCTGTGTCAGCGTATCCATAATATGTATCGCAAGTACGATGTGGCCAAAGTGACCACCGAAATGTACTTATCGCATATTGATACTGCCATGACCCCAGCGGATGCTTGGGCGAAGATGGCACACCGCGAGATTGAACGCGTATCCATTGATGAAATCGAAGGCCGTGTCACTGCTATGCTGGTTACACCTTACCCACCGGGTATTCCACTGATGGTACCGGGCGAGCGCTTTAACAAAACCATTATCAATTACCTGAAATTTACCCGTGATTTTAACGGCGAGTTCCCAGGCTTTGAAACCGATGTACACGGTTTAGTGCGGGAAACGGTGGACGGTGAAGTGAAGTATTTTATTGATGTGGTGCTAGAGTAGTAGTAAAGACGAACTGTGGCAGCATGCTGCAGTTCGTCTATCTTGTCGTGAGGTTCCAAGGACTTCATTTTACAAAGTTGTTGCTGACAAGGATGAGATAGCCGCTTTGAATACACACCTACAAAGTAATAAAGCCCAAGCTCAAGCTCGAGCAAAGCAAATTCAAGCCTTTCGTGCTGAACAGCGAATGCTTGCCGAGCAGGGCTTACTCAACTTACCCTCAGAGACAGTATCGAGCATTAACCGTTACCATGATGCTTTACTGCAGCAGCTGCATCAGCAACAAGATATTGACCTGACTGAGCAAGCAAGCCATGTATCCTTAGGGATGCAAATCGTATCCTGCTTGGGTGCTTTAGCATTAGCAGCAAGTTTGTTCTTCTTGTTTTATCAATACTGGGGATTATTCACCACCCCGTTGCAAGTTAGTATTTTAGTGCTAGCGCCGCTGCTGACTTTAGTTTTGGCTGTCTGGTTTTGTCGTTGGGATCGCAGTGGCTATTATGCCAAACTGGCCGCTTTGGTTTCATTTATGGCCTGGGTTTTAAATATTGTGATGTTAGGTAATATTTTTAATCTCAGTCCGTCACCGAATGCCTTTGGCCTCTTTGCGCTTTATGGCTTTTTGTTAGCCTATTTGCTGCAAGTACGTTTATTGTTGGCGGCTGCGATGCTGTGCAGCTATATCTTTATTAGCGCTAAGGTCAGTCATTGGCTTGGCGATTACTGGCTTACGGCTTGGGAATATCCAGAATATTATCTGTTAGTGAGCTTACTGTTCTTTTTGTTACCCTTAAAAATTAACCAACAGCGTTACGATGGTTTTACCGCGGTGTATCAGCAAATTGCTGCCATAGTATTTTTCATTGCGGTACTAATCTTAGCGAATTGGGGCGCGGTCAGTTATCTGCCTTGGACGGATGCTTGGATCGAAGGTAGCTACCAAGTTGTAGGTTTTAGCTGCAGTGCTTTACTCATTTTGTATGGAATGCGCCAGCGGCAAGCAGGGCTAATGCTTACCGCCAATATCTTTTTCGTCTTATTTCTATGCAGTAAATTTGTCGATTGGTGGTGGGATTGGCTACCCAAATACCTGTTTTTCTTGTTACTCGGCTTAACCGCCATTCTGGCCTTAATGGTGTTTAACCGTTTACGTTCATCGCAACAAGAGGATGTTGAGCATGGCTAGGGTATTATCAAAGAAGCTGCTTTTGCTCGCTATTGCGACAGTCATATTGGTTAACACTGTTATACTTGCGCAGGTACTGCTTAATCGTAGCAGTGTGACTTACCAACTTACCTTAAGTGAGCGCGAATTAAAGCCACCTTACTACCACGGCTTTAACAAAGAAAACTCAGGGCTCCAGCTGGCATTACAGTGGTCTACACCGTTGCTCGCAAATCAAGACGAATGGCAGTTTTTATATTCCCACCCGCAGCGCAGCTTAAGTCTTAGTCAAATGCACTATGCCAGTTTTGGTTTTGCGCCTTGTGATGACGACTATCGACGTCAACGGACATCCGCATGGGTGTTAGTCGAATTTGCTGGGCCTCATTTTAGGCAGCATATGCTGGCGGCTGAGCAAAGCCATGCCATGATTATCGCAGACATCATGGCAAGTAAAAAGGCGTTGAGTGCGCCAGTCAGTCCACAGCATGAAGTTGAAACCTTACAGCAACTAACTGACAAGCAAGCGCGAGCCGATAAATTATTGAGTGAAGTTCAGACTGGTTTTACCCGTTTATTGGTGATTGATGCTGCAGCTAGCGCTGATTTATTGCAACAGCGCATTGCTGAGTCAACAGCGCAGAATAAGGATACGTTATTGATTTTGCCCGCAGAGGTGCAGCCGAGTTATCAAGTTTGTCACGACTCAGGCTCAAATCAAGACCGCATGATTTATATAAACCGCTTAGCCACATCCCGAATTCATGTTCCCAAATCGTTCGCAGAGCAGCTACCGCCTCAGTTGGAAAATGGCGAACAACCTCACTTTACGGCCACGCTGCACTATGGCAAGTTTTTTATACCATGGCTCAGTCAGCTGCAGTTAACGCCTGCGGCAAACGCTGCCCAAGGCTAGTTTTTGGCAACATAGGTGGAATGCCAAGACCTGCTTTTTGTTGCTGTCGATAATCGCTAATCAGTTTAAATAAAAAACGCGGTTCAATCCTGGCCTCTTGGATACACCCTGTCTGAAGTATGGCTTTTGCTATCATATGAACGCCAAGTTTTAGCTTAATTTAGATAAATCTCCTTATCGCCATCAAGTTTACGTTATAATCTTGCCTAATGTGTTGTCAGCAGTTGCAGGTGTTCATGCGTTTTTTAGTCGTGCTGCTTGTGTTTGGGAGTTTGCAAGTACAGGCTTCGGAGAACCTGAGCGATCATGAACAGTTCTGTGAAACTATGCAGGCGACGAGTTGTGAGCAATATTTACAGCAGCAATTAGC
>CAZNXI010000228.1:0-3847 GCA_964577005.1 uncultured Rheinheimera sp. | reverse complement strand
CATCTTGTTATCGGCTGCGCTTTAAAAAACTTAAGCGCAACCACAAATGACTATACAACATGCACAAATAACAGCCAAATTAATTCAAGTATGCCGTGGCAACTGTAAAAATAAAAAATATCAAAATCCAAACTTAATTTTCAATTTATTGATTTAAAATAATATTTTGAAAAATCGAAATTTTAACCATTACAAAAAACAGTTGCGCTTTACACGACACACCAGTAACTTGTATAGCATAACAACATAGGTTGAACGACATGAATTACCAAACTGTAACACAGCACCACCATCATATCACCTAGCCTTCCGGCTTAGGCGGAGGGCTATTGTCTTGGCCTCCGGTGGACTTTGTTACAACCAACCCCGCAGGCCAAGGCCACGGGGTTTTTGTTTTTTAAATGATTAGTTTTTGGGAGTAACCAATGAGTCCGGCCATTGAAAGTAAAAGATTACGTATCGGCATGCAAAAATCAGGGCGTTTATCTACAGAGTCACAAGCCTTACTAACCAGTTGCGGCCTGAAAATTAACCTGCGTGAGCAGCGGCTGATTGCGCATGTCGAAAATATGCCGATTGATATCTTGCGGGTGCGCGATGACGACATTCCAGGCCTAGTGATGGATGGCGTCTGCGATCTGGGCATTATTGGCGAGAACGTGCTGGAAGAAGTGTCACTGCAGCGGCAAATTGATAATGAATCTGCAGACTATGATGTGCTGGCAAGGCTGGATTTTGGTGGCTGTCGTTTATCTATTGCGGTGCCGCAGGAAGAAGAATATCAGGGTGCGAGTAGTCTGGAAGGCAAAACCATTGCCACCACCTACCCACGCTTATTAAGCCGCTATTTAAAGCAAAAAGGCGTTAATGCGCGCGTGGTGATGTTAACTGGCTCGGTGGAAGTTGCCCCGCGCGCGGGTCTGGCCGATGCCATTTGCGATCTGGTTTCAACCGGTGCCACCTTAGAAGCCAATGGTTTAAAAGAAGCCGAAGTGATTTACCGCAGCAAAGCCGTGCTCATTCAGCGCAAAGGCTTAAGCGATGTACAACACTTAAAATTGATTAATAAGCTGATGCCGCGCATTCAGGGCGTAATGCAAGCTAATGAAAGCAAATACATTATGCTGCACGCACCACGCGCTAAACTCGCCGACGTGATTGCGCTGCTGCCAGGTGCCGAAAACCCCACCTTACTGCCATTAGTTGGCAATGACGCTATGGTCGCCATTCATGTCGTTAGCAGTGAAACACTGTTTTGGGAAACCATGGAGCAATTAAAACAACTGGGCGCCAGTTCAATCTTAGTATTACCTATCGAAAAGATGATGGAGTAAGGCATGCAACGCTTTAACTGGAGTCAACTTGATCGCGCTGGCCAGCAAGCAGCACTGGCCAGACCGGCCTTAGCCGATTCGGCTGATTTAGCGGCTAACGTCAAAGCGATTATCGCTAAAGTCAGAGCTGAAGGCGATGCCGCACTTCAGCAGTTTAGCCAGCAATTTGATGGGCTGGCCGACAATCCGCTGCGCTTAAGCGAGAGCGAGCAACAGCGCTTACTTGGTTTACTACAACCTGAGCGCAAAGCGGCCATCGAATTGGCCTATGACAATATTCGCAAGTTTCACGCGGCGCAGTTGCCGCGCGATATTGAAGTAGAAACCAGTGCGGGGGTGATTTGCCAGCTAAAAAGCCGCCCGATCGGTAGCGTTGGCTTATATATCCCCGGCGGCAGTGCCCCCTTGCCTTCAACGGTATTAATGTTAGGCGTACCTGCGCAATTAGCTGGTTGTCCGCGCGCGGTATTAGTGACGCCACCCGGCAAACCCGCCGCAACTGATATTGCACCCGAGATTATTTATGCCGCTAACCTCTGTGGTATTAGCGAGATTTATACCATTGGTGGCGCTCAGGCAATCGCTGCTCTGGCGTACGGCACAGCAAGTATTGCCAAAGTCGATAAAATTTTTGGCCCTGGCAATCGCTATGTGACTGAAGCCAAACAGCAAGTGAGCCAAGATGCCAAAGGTGCACAAATTGATATGCCAGCAGGCCCCTCTGAAGTGCTGGTGTTAGCCGATGCCGAAGCCAATCCAGCCTTTGTTGCTGCTGATTTATTATCGCAAGCGGAGCACGGCCCAGATTCACAGGTGATCTTAGTCAGCGATAGCAGCACCTTGTTGGATAATGTGGAAATTCAACTCGCTGCACAACTAGCGGCCTTACCGCGTAAAGAGATTGCCGCTCAGGCCTTAGCACATAGCCGAGCAATTTTAACCGCAGATCTTGCAACAGCGGTGGCAGTAACCAATGCTTATGCGCCCGAGCATTTAATCGTGCAAACGCGCGATGCCAGTGCGCTTACCGAGCAATTTGATAGTGCCGCCAGCATTTTTGTCGGTGCTTGGACGCCAGAATCGGCTGGCGATTATGCCAGCGGCACTAACCATGTATTGCCAACCTATGGCTATAGCCGCACCGTGTCCAGTTTATCACTGACAGATTTTTACCGTCGCTTTACCGTGCAGCAGTTATCAGCACAAGGTATGCGCAATATTGGCCCAGCCATTGTTACGCTTGCTGAAGCGGAAAGCTTAGAAGCCCATGCCAATGCGGTGCGACTGCGTTTAGCTGCTCTAGAAAAAGCCGGCCAGAACACGGTAAATGACTAAGGTAAGCGACTAAGGTTATTAGTCAGGTCAATATTAAGAAAACGAATAAACAAGGTTGAGGTTTGTAATGACAACTGCCAATAACGCCAACAGCGCCAGCAACAGCGTAAATACGCTGGCTCGGCAACTGGTACAAGACTTAGTGCCTTATGCCTCTGCCCGCAGCAGTATGAGTGGCGGCGCAGTCTGGCTTAATGCTAACGAAAATGCGCTAGCTCCTGCTTATCAGTTAGAGGATTGCTTTAACCGCTATCCGTCATGTCAGCCAAAAGCGGTGATTGACGCTTATGCCGCCTATGCCGGTTTGGCGCCTGAACAGGTGCTGGTAAGCCGCGGTGCCGATGAAGGTATCGAGCTGCTGATCCGTAGCTTTTGCGAGCCCAAACAAGATAGCATTACTATTTGCCCGCCGACTTATGGCATGTATGCCATTAGTGCCGAAAGCAATCAAACTGCGGTAACGAAAGTGCTGTTAAAAGATAGCGAGCGTTTGGATTTACCAGGTATTTTCGCTACCCACCCCAAACTGGTATTTATTTGTAGCCCGAATAACCCCACTGGCGATCTGATCCCGCGCGAAGATATTATTGCTGTGCTGGAGCACTTTAAAGACAAGGCACTGGTGGTGGTAGATGAAGCCTATATTGAATTCGCGCCCTCAGCCTCCGTAGTGCCGCTGCTTAGCCGTTACCCACATTTAGTGGTGTTACGTACGTTATCCAAAGCCTTTGGCCTGGCAGGGTTGCGCTGTGGTTTTACGCTGGCCTCGGCCGATATTATCAATGCCCTGAAAAAGATGATTGCGCCCTACCCCATTGCCGAGCCGGTGGCACAAATTGCTGCTCAGGCACTTTCAGCAAAGGGCATCGCGCAAATGCAGCAAAGCGTGGCGACCATTAATCAATTGCGTAACGACTTTAGCACCTTTGCCTCACAGTTACCGGGCATTGTTAAAATTTGGCCCAGTAATGCCAACTATGTGCTGTTACAAGTGAGTAATGCCGCCGACTGTGTGCAGGCATTAATCAGCGAAGGGATCTTAATCCGCAATCAATCCAGCCAGTTAGGCTTAACCGAGGTAGTGCGGGTGTCCATTGGTAATCCGGATGAGATGCAGCGTTTACAGCAAGCCATGTTAACCTATTTTTCCACGACGAAGAGAGCAAGCGCATGAGTGG
>CAZNXI010000227.1:0-3926 GCA_964577005.1 uncultured Rheinheimera sp. | reverse complement strand
TCGTAGCTGATTAAAGTTGGCTTACCTTCAGGTGCCTTTGGAATGTTCATCACATTCACTACCACCGGTTTTTGACCTGTCAGGTGCGACTGGCCAACAAAAGCACTCATCCAAGCACCGCCACGTTTACCTTCACGAGCAAAATAATCGGCGTAGAACAAGGCAATGCTGGTGCCATCGGCATCAAAGACTTCATACACTTCGACATCTGGGTGATAAACCGGTAAATCAGGACGCGGCTCAAACCGTACACCATAGAAACGATTCAGGTAATAGAAAGCACCGTCTTTTAAAACACGGTTAAATTCGAAATATTTCTTAACTTCGTTCTCATCTAAATCGTATTTTGCTTGGCGCACAAATTCAGCGTAGTATTCCCAATCCCATGGCTGTACGTCGAAGTCACCGCCTTTTTCACGGATCATCGCTTGAATTGCCGCTTGCTCTTGCTGAGTATTAGCAACTACAGCTGGGAGCATGGAGCCTAACATGTCATATACCGCTTGAGGAGTTTGCGCCATGTTAGTTTCTAAAGTGTATGCAGCCCAGTTATCGTAGCCGAGTAACTTAGCGCGCTCAGCACGTAATTGTGCTAAACGGGCTACAATAGCGGTATTATCGTTATCGCCAGATTGAGCACGGTAGGCTGACGCTTCCCAAACGCGCTGACGCACCTCACGGTTATTGAGTGAGGTTAAAATGGGCTGGCGCGTGGTATTGGTGATATTCAGTAAGTATTTGCCTTCATGACCACGTGCTGTTGCGGCGTTTGCTGCAGCCGTAATTTGTGAGGCTGATAAGCCGTCTAACTCTTCTACCGTATCAACAATCACGGCGATATTGCGGGTTTCTGCTAACAAATTTTGACCAAAACGGTTGGTTAAATTTGAATGCTCTTCATTTAGTGCGCGAATAGCGGTTTTTTGCTCTTCTGTTAATTTGGCACCGGCACGCACAAAACGCTCATAATATACTTCGACTAAACGCTTAGACTCAGCGTCGAGGTTCAGATCGTTACGGGCATTAAACACGCTTTCGATACGGGCAAATAACTGCGGGTTAAGATTGATATTGTCTGAGTGTGCTGCCATTTTTGGTGCCAGCTCAGTTTGGATTTTGCGACGCTCTTCGTTACTGTCTGTAAGGGTCAGGTTATAAAAAACACGTGAAACGCGAGTTAATAACTCACCGCTTTTTTCCATGGCGACAAAGGTATTATCGAACGTAGCAGGTTCTGGATTATTAGCGATGGCTTCGATTTCCGCCATATGCAGCTTGATACCTTCTTCAAAAGCAGGCAGAAAGTGTTCGTCTTTAATTTCAGTAAAATTAGGCGCTTCAAACGCTAAAGTACTTTTTTGGAAAAAAGGATTGGTCACAGTGGCTTCCGTAGAGGCGGCGGCAGGAGCCTCCGCTTGATTAGCTTGTTGCACAGGGGCGGTATTGTCAGAGCAGGCACTTAAGCTAAGTACTGCACCAATCGCCGAAGCGAGTAGGGTCTTACGCATCATTTTTTTCTCCGTGGATAGGTAACCGATAGCGTTATATCCGGCCTACCTAAAGTAGTAGCTACGCTGTATCTACATAAGTAGCCAGGATACCGTTTTTGTTATTGTCATACAGCATGGTTGCTGGATTGCAAGTTATAGTATGCCAAAAAAGCGGACCTCATGAGGTGCTTTGCAACCAAGTGCCAACAAATTAAGACAAAAGCTTGCTAAGTGCAAATTTTTACAATAAAAACTCAGTCAGAATCTGCTTTTGTCAGAGGAAGCGTAAAATAAAAGCAGCTACCTTGTGCCAAACGTTGATAAGCAATTTCACCATGTAGCAGGGTAATAATTTCTCGGCAAATAGCCAAGCCTAAACCGGTGCCGCCCTGTTCTCGCACCGCGGCGCTGTTTGCTTGCGCAAAACGGTTAAAAAGTAGAGGTTCAAAGGCTATGGGCACGCCTTTTCCCTTATCGCATACACTAATTTTCAAATGGGTCGTTAATGGCTCCAACATAATATCAACAACCGTGTCTGCAGATGAGAATTTGAGGGCATTAGACAGTAAATTTAGGAAAACCTGACGCAAGCGTATTTCATCAGCCAACACCGTGTGGACGGTGCTGCCAACATGTAGAGTGATTTGCCGATTTTGGTTCACTGTTAATTGCGCAATCCATTGTGCAATTAACGGCTCCACTTGAATTGGCTTAACGCTAAAAGCCATATTACCGCTATGCAGCTTTTCAAAATCCAGTAAATCATTAACTAACTGGTGCAATTGTTTACAGCTTTGTTGAGCTAATTGCAGCATCATTAGCTGTTTTCCGGTTAGTTCACCTAAAGCGCCACCTACTGCCAAGGCCAAAGTACCGTTAATTGCCGTGAGGGGCGTGCGTAATTCGTGGCTGACGGTGGCGACAAAATCACTTTGCAAGCGCTCTATGCGTTTACGCTCGGTAATATCGCGCAGCACTAATAAATGGCGGGGAGTATTGTATAAAGGCAAGAGGGTGTGGGATAACAGCAGATCAAAAACTTCGCCGTTGGCACGCTGCGCCTTACATTCTATTTCACTTTGCTGGAGCATACTTACACTAGCCAGAGCTGCGTTATTCTCATCCGGCGCCAAGATGATTTGCCATGGTTGGCCGGCTAATTCATGTTGGTTATAGCCAAAGATCCGGGAGCAGCTCTGATTTACTGTTTGAATAAGATCCGCATTATCAACGGTCAAAATGCCATCGAGCACATTGTCGTGAATGCTACGCAATGTTTGTTCATTATCGCGCAATGCCACGCTACTGAGTTTAAGCTTTTGTACTGTATGAAATAGGCGACATAGCAGCAGTAACATAATTAGGCTGATGACGTATAAAATCGCTCTAATTAGCCAAAGACGGGATAAAGGATAGCTAGGCGCAGAGAGCGCCATTTGCCAATCAGCACCACGAACCGCTACATTCAGCAACAAATTGTTAGTGGTAAAAAGTGCATGATCGCCAAAAAAGCTATGGCCAAAGCTATCGTTTTCCAAACGATTACGAAGCGCCACGTTTACGCCCAATTGTGTCGCATTTTGCGCTAGTTGCTGCCAAATAGGCTCAATATCAATCACTGTGCTAATTATGCCCCAGTAGTTAGCGTCGGCCAGAAATAGCGGATAACGATAGACAAAGGCGCTGCCACCTTGGCGCAGGGCGATAGGACCAACAAGTTTGGCACGCCTGTTCGCGATGATATCGGCAATGTCTGGCCACTGCTCGGTTAGGTCGGGGTAATACAGGTTTAAGGCTTGCTCATTGCCGGCAAGTGGAAAGATGTAACTAATACGGTTGCCAGGCGCTATACCAATATTGCGAATATGTTTTGCTTGCCTTACCAGCCCTGGTAGCAAAATATTGAGCTCAGCATCTTGCACCTGTCCTGCTTTGGCAGTGAGATAGGAGGCTAAACCAACCGTAAGATAAAGTGGCAGATTTAATTCAGTTTCTATTTGTGCCCTTAATGTATCAGCTATAGCCAGTTGCTGTTGCAACTGCTCGGCTTGCAAGCGTTGTTGTTCATAGCGCACCAGCGATTCAGCACCAATCCACATTAAGATTGCCGCAAACATAATGGCAAGCCATTGCCGAAGGGTAAAAGCCGAATACTGTTTGGTCATGGCCAATTAAGTAGCCTTTGCTAGCGAAGATAGAGCAGATTATAGGCAGTAACGCTCAGATACAAAAGCAATAAGAACTGTTCGCTTAAAAAAGCAACAGGCAATCGATAGACTTAGTTACAAAGCCTGTCTATAATGCGCGCTGCACTAAAAGTGCATCGGTTGCACCCATAGCTCAGCTGGATAGAGCGCTGCCCTCCGGAGGCAGAGGTCTCAGGTTCGAATCCTGATGGGTGCGCCATATAAATCAAGGTCTTAGCTGAAAAGCGAG
>CAZNXI010000226.1:0-3944 GCA_964577005.1 uncultured Rheinheimera sp. | reverse complement strand
GTAAAGCGCCGCCAGATAATCCTTTTTTCGGACAGAGCGGTATTGCGCCTGAAGTGTTCACGTTGGGCCATCGCAATGTGCAGGGCATCGTATACGATGCGGTTACTCAGCAGATTTACAGTCACGAGCATGGCCCAAGAGGCGGGGACGAGCTAAACCTGCTTCAAGCCGGTGTTAACTATGGCTGGCCTGTTGCGACTTATGGCATTGATTATACGGGCGCACGAATTTCGCCTTTTACAGAATATGCTGGCATGCAGGCGCCGCTGTATGTTTGGACTCCGTCCATCGCACCGGCGGGCATGGCTATCTATCGTGGTAATTTATTTGAGGGATGGCAAGGTAGTATCTTAGTCAGTGCGCTTGCAGGTAAGGCGTTACATCGACTGACAATGGAGAATGGTCGCGTTGTGGCAGAAGAGGTGCTATTAAAGGAGCAGGGTAGCCGGTTTCGCGATGTGCGAACTGGACCTGACGGTGCAATCTACCTGCTGACTGATGGCCCTAACGGTCAACTGCTACGTCTTACTCCCTAAACCAACCCAACTTATCCACCGCTCTCCGGTACCGGCCAGAGCTCTGAGCTCAGACCGGTACCGGAGTCGTGTGGATAAGTAAGGTGTTTATGCAGATTAGTGGTTATGACCACCTTCACCATGGGCATGACCATGGGCGATTTCGTCAGCAGTGGCTTCGCGGATGTTGATTACCTCAAGATCGAAGGTAACAGTTTTACCCGCCAGTGGATGATTGGTATCCACATCTGCTTTAAACATACCCACTTTCACTACTGTAACTTGGCGCTCGCCTTGCTCGGTTCTTAACCAAGCAACCATACCTGGTTTCCATTTTTTCGCGCCTTGTAAATGCTTTACTTGAACGCTTTGAATGGCATCGTCTTGACGCTCACCATAAGCATCGGCTGGTGCAAGGGTCAATTCCAGCTTATCGCCAACCGCTTTACCGGTTAACTCGGCTTCCACTTTCGGAAACATCTGATTATGGCCATGTAAGTAAAGTAAAGGTGAGCCTTTACGTGAGCTTTCTAGCTCAGTGCCATTTTCGCTAAGGGTGTAATGAAATTGCACTACGCTGTTTTCTTGAATATGCATAAAAAATCTTCATTAGTTTATCGTGGGACTATTATACCGAATGGCAAACAAGAATTGTTTCTAATATCACAGATATTTTGCAAACTTATCCACACAACTCCGGTACCGGCCGGAGCTCAGAGGTCATGCCGGTACCGGAGACCTGTGGATAAACTGGTAGGACCGGTACCGGAGACGGGTGGATAAGTGCTAGGTGGCGGCTTTCATGGCTTGGGCAAAGTTCTGTAAGGCCGGCAGCAAGACAGCAGGCTCATGCAGGTGTTGCTCGATTAACTTAACAATAGCTGAGCCGCTAATGGCACCGGCAGCACCGTTGGCAATGGCATCACGCACTTGATCTGGGCTGGAGATACCAAA
Organism: uncultured Rheinheimera sp.; assembly: GCA_964577005.1. Lineage (GTDB taxonomy): Bacteria > Pseudomonadota > Gammaproteobacteria > Enterobacterales > Alteromonadaceae > Alishewanella. The sequence goes on along the minus strand of CAZNXI010000226.1, from coordinate 2,475 downwards.
CCCTAATAGTGGTGGTGCGGGGTTATATTGCCGGATGCGATTAATTAGCTCTGCCGTTGGCATCGCTGCTTTGGTTTCGGCACCCGTCACACCAGCGCGGCTTAATAAATAGGTATAACCACGACCGTAAGACGCAATAGCCCGCAGATCATCGTCATCAACATTTGGCGGCACAATGTAAATAGGGGCAATATTGTGCGCCATGGCGGCCTGGCGAAACATTTTGCTTTCGTGCAGCGGCACATCGGCAATTAGCACCGAGTCAACACCTGCTTCAGCGGCCACGGCATAAAAACCCTCGACACCTTTGGCCATGACCAAGTTAGAGTAGAGCAATAAACCAATCGGGATATCGGCCGCATAGGCGCGGATTTTTTTTATCAGCGCAAAGCTCATCGCCGGCGTTACCCCAGCAGCCAGCGCCCGAATATTGGCATTTTGAATGGTTGGGCCATCGGCGATCGGATCTGAAAAGGGAATACCCAACTCTAAAGCATCGGCACCGCCATCAATCAGCGCTTTGATAATCTCAAAAGACAGCTCTGGGTTAGGATCGCCCAAGGTCACAAAAGGCACAAAGGCGCCGCGCCCCTCAGTAGCTAAACGGCTAAACATCTGTTGATAACGCTGCATTATACGGCTCCCGCTGTCGTTGCTTGCTCGGCCTGTTGTTGTGCTTGTGCGGCTAACACGCTGTGCACATGGCTTAAATCTTTATCGCCGCGGCCGGATAAGTTAATTAATAGTACCTGTGGGGTTGTGGCCGCTGCGGCCAGTTTTAGGGCATAGGCTACCGCGTGTGAGCTTTCTAGCGCCGGGATAATGCCTTCGGCTTTGGCTAGCAGCTGAAAAGCGGCTAAGGCTTCATCATCATTAATCGCAACATACTCGGCACGACCACTTTGCTGTAAGAAGGTATGCTGTGGGCCCACTGCAGGGTAATCTAAGCCAGCAGAGATCGAGTAAGACTCTTCAATCTGGCCCTCTGGGGTTTGCATAATGGCGGTATAGGCACCATGTAAAATCCCATAGCTGCCGGTACTCAGTGCCGCGCCATGTTGATGGGTATTAATACCCATACCACCTGGCTCAACACCAATTAATTGCACATTTGGCTCGTCGATAAAATCGGCAAACATACCGATGGCATTTGAGCCGCCGCCAACACAAGCAATCACGGCATCAGGCAACTTACCTTCGACGTTAAGAATTTGCGCCTTGGCTTCTTCGCCAATCATCCGCTGAAAATCCCGCACTATAGTGGGGAAAGGATGCGGGCCTGCCGCAGTACCCAGCATATAATGGGTGGTTTCATAGGTGGCGGACCAATCGCGCATCGCCTCATTTACCGCATCTTTTAAGGTTCCTGAGCCAGCGGTAACTGGGATCACGGTAGCGCCCATCAGTTTCATGCGAAACACATTCGGCTGCTGACGTTCGATATCTTTTGCACCCATGTAGATTCGGCACTTTAGGCCGAGTAACGCACAGGCTAGGGCTGTCGCCACGCCATGCTGGCCCGCGCCGGTTTCGGCAATCACTTCTTTCTTGCCCATGCGCTTGGTTAACAGGGCCTGACCCAACACCTGATTGGTTTTATGGGCGCCGCCATGCAATAAATCTTCACGCTTTAAATAAATTTTTACCAAAGGGTTTGGCGACAAATTACGGGTTAGCGTAAGGGGCGTTGGCCGCCCAGCATATTCCGTTAGCAGCTGTTGAAACTCGGCTAAAAATGCCGGATCCTGCTGCGCCTCGACAAAGGCGGTTTCTAATTGCTTTAATGCCGGTACCAGTAATTGTGGTACAAACATGCCGCCATACTGTCCAAAATAAGGGTTTAGTTTTAACTCACTCATTAGCGACTCTCTTTTATTAACGCTATTAGCTTGAAAAGTTAATTTGCATGCTGCTTCGGCAGCAGATCAAATTGGCGAATTCGGGTAAAGGCTTGAGCGACCTTAGCGGCATCTTTGAGGCCGGGTGCGCTTTCTAAGCCGGAATTTAAATCTAAGCCAGCAACGGGCAAGCCTAGTGCCAGACTAACATTGTCTGGGTTTAAGCCGCCGGCCAGCATAATCTTTTGCTGACTTGCTGTGTTTTGCAGCAATTGCCAGTCGAAACTCAGGCCACTGCCGCCATGTTGCTGTGGATGAAAGCTATCTAACAAAATGCGATCAGCATAAGGGGTAAACGCCGGTAACGCCGCTTGCACCCGATAGGCTTTCCAAATCTCACAATTGGCAGGAAGCGCAGTTTTAAGCTGTTGCAGGTAGCTATCATCTTCATCGCCATGCAGTTGCACTGCACTTAACTTAAGCTGCTGCGCTAAGCTGACAACCTCCTCTAGCGGGCTATCCACAAAAACACCAACAAAATTAAGCTTGGCGGCTTGCACCAGCTTAGCCGCCTGCTCTGGACTAACATAACGCGGTGAGGCTTTAGCAAAAATCAACCCGCCAAAGTAGGCACCGG
>CAZNXI010000225.1:0-3947 GCA_964577005.1 uncultured Rheinheimera sp. | reverse complement strand
CGGCAATTTTCAAGGCTTCTGCACTGCTGGCATTGGGTAAGCACAGTAAAAACTCTTCACCACCAAACCGAAATAACATATCAGCAGGCCTCAAACTATCTTGTATGGTGTTTGCAACATGTTTCAGCACACAGTCGCCGACCAGATGGCCATAGGTATCGTTAAGTTGTTTGAAGTTATCGATATCAAACAAGAGGATACTATATTGGTTTTTTTCTTGCGCGCAGCGACTCAATGCTCGACCCAGTTTGCTTTCCATGGTGCGGCGATTTAGCACGCCGGTTAAAGGATCATGCTCTAACATTTGCAGCAGATTCAGGTGTTTTAGCTTGTGCAGTAAAAATATACCGCTGCTAAAGATCAAGGTAGAGAAAATTGCTAGGCTAAAAAAACCGATTTCATAGATGGTGTTCGTTGGTAGCCAAGTAACAATGGGCAAGTCCAATTTTTCACTGATAAAGGTGAGCAAGCGAACACTGATTTGCACTATGTTAAAGGTTAACCCCATGGCAAAGGCATGCAATACCCCTTTTAACGCGGTTTGTTTCCCAATATTTCTCGCGATCAGCAGCAAGCTAAGGCCGTTTAACAGCAAAATAATTGGAAAGTAAATGATTAACCGATTAACGATGTCGACTTGGGCAAAGGGCGTAAAGGCTAACACAAAGCTGGTCGCTAAAAATAAGCTAATGCAAGCGATCTCCAGCTTGGAAATGGTTACTGTTGGTTTTAGCTGCTGCGCTAAGGTATTGGTTTCCGAGTAGGTAAATAGCTCGGTAGGGCGGCGTATGCTAAAAAACGCCAGCAAGCCAGTAAAAATAAACAGATGTATGGCAATCGTAGCGGTATTGCTGATCCCAGGCACTAGCCAATAAGCGAGATCAATGACAAAGTAGTGTAGCATGCCGAGTGAGGCATTGAGCGTTAAGGCGATGGCCGCGCAGCACCAGAACTTTAAGAATGGGTGGTAGCAAAAATGCTTAAGCGAGGCGATCAAAATGGCTGCGGCAAAAATGCCCAGCATAAGATTAATTATATTTAATGTCAGTATGTCCATATACCCAACTATCCTTAAATCAGCTCGCTTAATCTAACATATTCAACCAGATAAACAAGAAGCTAATGACTGCTGTTGGTTTAATCGCCAATTGTGTCAGCTCGGAGCTGTAATATTACTATAAAATTCCTAATGACAACGCTGTCAATAGTGTTTAAAATGGCGATTAATTAACCAGGCATACTCTGTGAATCAAGGTGAAAAATCACAGGCAAGTAGACATTCAGCGCCTTTTGTTAAAGTTTCCATATCTGGAATAGGCCAAGATTGGCGCTTAGATTAGAATGATAATAATGTTTATGAATTGTTTTTTTTGAAAAAAAACAGCATGAAAACTTAATTGTGAGAGGCGCTTAATATCTTGATTGTCGGCTTTTCACTTCTATCTGAATAAAAGGTATTTCCTTGTTTATCGCGAGGTAAGCCAGTAATGGTTCTCAGTGTTAATAAAATAGGTTAAATAGTGAGTCATAATGCCAAAACGTGGTTTTAGTTTAATTGAGTTAATGATTGCGGTAGCGATTATCGGCATTATTGCGGCTATTGCTTACCCTTCTTATGCGGAACATATTCTAGCTGGCAGACGCTTAGCTGCACAGCAAACCATGTTGGAGCAAGCGAACCAGTTAGAGCGCCAGTATGCGGTAAGGGGAAGTTATCCTGCTACTTTTACCATTACCGGTTCAGATTTCTATGCCTTTGAATACCAGCGTGCCAGTGTTAGCCAGTTTACCTTAAAGGCGACCCCAAAAGGCGCTCAGGCGAAAGATACCAAGTGCGGCACTATGACGCTTAATCAATCTGGCGCCACTACGGCAGCTAATGCGAATTGCTGGCGAGACTAAGATGGTAAGAGGCTTCACATTAATTGAGTTGATGGTGGTACTGACTATTATCAGTATTGGCGCTTTGTTAGCGGCGCCATCTTACGGTGAGTTTTTACAAAGAGAGCAACATCTAAAAACGGTGAATCAGCTACAGGCACTGTACCGCTATAGCCGCAGCGAGGCGGTAAAACGGGATGAGAGTATCAACATTAATTTAGATAATGGTGTGCTGCAGATCGTGACTGTGGATGAGCAAGTGTTAAAACAATTAACCATCCCTGAGGACTCCCAGAAAATACAAATTACCGGTATTTCTGCCTTAACGTTATCCAATACCGGCAATCCTGGGGTAGGTCAGCAATGGCAAGTCAATTCGCTGAATGCGCCTTTTAGTAAAAATTGCATCACAATTTTTGTGAGTGGCCAGGTAAGGGTTACGCCAGATGCCTGTGTCTAAACATACTCAAGGTTTTAGCTTATTAGAAGTGTTAATAGCGATGCTGCTCGCTGCTATAGCGCTATTAGGCTTAGCCGCGGCACAATTACGCGCGCTGCAACATGTCAGTAGTAGCTTGCAATTTACTTATGCCAGTTTAGAGCTGCAAAACGTGGTTGAGCGTGTTTGGCCGCAGCTCTGTGCTTTACAAGGCGGCACTCTTGCTACCGGCGGCGCAGCCCAAAGCTTTGCGCTAGAGAACTTTGTATTGGCCAATTATGCCATGTCTTTACAAATTAGCCTGACAGCTGCCCAGCTGCCCGATTTTGCTACCGCGCCTTATATAACGGGAGGAGTTAATCCGCCCACGTCTTTAGCGTTAACGGCCACTTGGGAAGACTTCCGCTTAGCGGATCAAACGCTAAATACGGTGGATCTGGTAAGCAGTTTTCCTTGGTTAATGAATGGTAATCCAGATGGCTGCTAGTAAAGCTTTACAGGGTTTTACCTTGGTCGAGTTGATGGTCGCGATGACCCTTACTGTTTTATTAATTGGTGGGGTGGGCAGTGTTTATCTCACGTTAAAGCAAACCTCGACCCAAGTGGCTCGACTGGAGAATGCGCAAGAAGTGCTGAGAAGCGCACATCAGGTCTTTTATCGCAGTAGCTTGCATGCTTCGGCAATTACCGTTACGCCAACCGAAGTGACTTTTAATCAGATTGCGAATGCGTTGGCTTGTGATGGCAGTACACCTACGGTGGATTTTACCGAGCGTTATTATCAGCAAGGTAATAATTTGGTCTGTCAGCTTACCGCGGCGAATCAGCAAGATATTACCTTAATGACTTATATCGCCGGAATTAGTTTTAGCCTGACCACCGATGCAACCATCGGTGCTACTCAATTGTCGGTGCTGTTAGCCCCCGAAGGCTTACCAGAGAGCTTTCCCGTTTTGAGCATTAATGGCCAAAACCTACCAGGGATCCAGTTGGAGTTTGCGCTGAAAACCTTAATTATGAATTGGGCAACCTAGGAGCAAAGCATGTTGTTAAAATCGCAACAAGGGATGTCTATGGTGTCGGTGTTAATGTTAAGCACGCTCGCTGCTACAGTGGCCTTCGGTGCTTTGCATACTGCTGTAACACAAAATCGAATTAGCGGCAATTTTCAGAAAAACCTTAACGCCCAACAACAGGCAGAGCAGGCGTTGTTCGATAGTTTTCATCGGATGAATCAGTATATTCGTGATAACCCCACGACCACTGCTGCCGATATTGCCGCCATCGCAGCCAATGATGCCAGCACGACCTTGCGTAATAACCATATTGAGTCGGTGCAGTTGCTGAGCGATCAGTTATTGCTGACTGGCAAAGGTGGTTTTCAACATGACAGCGTGAGCCGGCAAGCAGCAAAATTACGTTTTATTCCGGGGGTAACCTCGACGCCCGTGACGCCTTTTGAATTTGCATTAACCGGCTGTGATAGTGTGAATCTAGGAGGTAGCGGAGCTATCCAAAGCTATGATTCGCGCGATCCTAATGCAGCGCCAACCGGTGCCGATGTGCGCACGGTGAATGCCAATTCTAGCCTAACCCTATCGGGGGCTTCGCCGATTAATGGTAGCGT
>CAZNXI010000224.1:0-3991 GCA_964577005.1 uncultured Rheinheimera sp. | reverse complement strand
GGCCGGGTAATGAAAATGATGCGCCACAGCTCTGAGGGGGTAACGCTGCGCTACATCGGCATCACCCAGGAGGATATTGATAAGGACTTTGTTGAGCTAGAAATTTAACACAGTTATCGGCTACCGCTTCGGCGGTAGCCTTTGTGCTGGGGTTTATTTTTTTGTTGGCTGACAATACCGTTAAAAACTCAGACCTATATTATCTCTAAAAAACGCCTTAATTGACTATCGTTGGCTACAACCAAAGCTTCGGCTTCCCGTGCCATACTCTTTGGTTTCTAACTTGGCAAAGTAGCTAACACGCCTGAAAAGATCGGCTTTCACTTGATCGAAGTTATCAGCGTAATAGTCAAGTCGATACACCGGGTTCTTGGGAAACTCGACTAATCCAGCAACTTGCTCCACTTTTAGTCCCAATGCACTAGCCCACGCTTTTTTGATGCGCGTAGCCATGTTCCTACCGTGTTCGGCTGTGAAATCGCCTAAGGTGAAATAGGCATCCATGTTCAGTAATAGCAAAACGTGAAAATGTGGATTTGTTGAGCGGCTACGTTCCCTCACCCAGAAGTACCGTAACGAACATCGGTAGACACGCTTTCCCTGAGCTTCTTTACGCAATAAGTCTGCTCGAATCTGCGCCTTCAAGGATTCGGTAAACTTAGACATCAGATCAGAATTTGCTACCGGATGATACATGGGTAGTCGTAAATCAACACGGATTGCTAACGTCCGTGGATGTTCAGCTACCGCATTATGGATTACGGTCAATGCTTGCTCCAAGTAGCCCTCAACCAAAGGTCCTCTGTTCGTCAAAATCGAGTAGCCTTTGTACTCATCGCTGTTGGTTAATCTTAACTTTGAACCTGCTGCCTGTTGTCGCTGCATGGCGAATTGTCTCCTGTGATTATGCTCACAGGGATAGGCGAAGAGAGTTAAATTTAACCTCTCCATGACCTAAATAATCGACTAAGTTAAGTTAAACAACTTTTAACATCTTCATGTGGTAAACCGATGCCATTATGGTATAAAAGTATCTAAGGGAGCCCACTGTAAATATTACTAATAACCGTCATGGCGTAGTACGATGTTCACGAGCGGTCGCTCTACTTTAAGTCATAATTGAATCGTGATACGAAACTCTTGCACTCTGGAGTTATCGTAGCATACTTGCTTATTACGAGAGACACCACCCCGAAAAGCCATAAGAAATGCTGGGAATGGCCAAATAACTACACGTTTTTTCCACAAATGGCACGATAGATTTCGTGCAAGCAGGAATGAGAGCAGGTTATATTAATGACCACTAATACTGAAAACGTAAATGTAGATACTGCTAATATAGAGACTCTACTGCCCATTAAAAGCCACAGAGAAGCGAGATGGCTGTTCTTCAAATTGATATCAAAAGATGAAAAATATGTCAATTTAATGCCAAGAAATGAAAGCCGATTAATCCAGCATATACATGATAATTTAAGGCTCCGGCTAGAGAATAAATCAATTTCTGAGCAAAAAATTCTCGATGCAAGGGAAGAGTTTAACCAAAATACTTTTTCGGATAAGGAGACTGAATGGATAAATCCGAACGATAAGCGACAACTAACGTGGCTCTGGTTTTTCTTAACAAAATACGCCTTCGAATTTCCTTTCTTTCTTAAAATCGATGACAAGGTGAAATCAGAACTGACTTTAAGTTTTGCCCTTAAAGAAGCGACAACACCTGACCATTACTATGACTTAATCATCTTCGCACTTAATGAACTTAACGTTAAACGTGGGATAAAAATTGACCTTATCCAAACACTTTCCTCAACCTGGCGAGATGTAGTTAGCATGACGCCAAAGTTGGATTGGATTAGCAAAGAGAAAGATGCTGCAGCTTATTGCCGTAGCTACATAACTAAGTTGATTAGAAATAAGAAAACGCCTGAGGATTGGGGGGTAAAGAGATTTCATAGTTTTATACATAAGCCATTACTAACAAACAATGAGGATATTACTATCGCTACTTTTTTCGATGCATTTGCAACTTTTTGCATCATGATTAATGAAAATTTGAAGCTCCAAGAACCAAATATTGCCGAAGAGCAGCTCACTCAAGGACATCAACCTGACTCGGCATTACATAGTTCATCGTCAACATCGCCTGCTTTTTCAGGAACTTATAGGAAAAATCAACACCATAGAAAAAGCGGTAATCAAACACAGAATATTAAGGCTGATACCCAGGGCGATGCATCAAAAACAGATCTTGTAACTAACCTTAGCCCCCTAGACAGGCCAGGCTATATCGCCAAAAATATGCATAAAGCTTTTTATGAGATGCTCAGCCGGAAAGCTAAAAAAAATGAGAGCCAAGACCTCTCGACTGTAAAGCTCAGCAAAGCGGCAAAACTAAATTTAACTATGCTATCTAAAATTCTTGAGGAAAAACCCGGAAAAATTATTGAAAGTGCTTTGCAGTTAATGCTCGAACAACTAAAAGCACAAGTAAACCATAAATAACTGCTCCCAATTTTACAAGATAATCTAATAGGTATCCGCTCGACCTCATAATCGATATCTGGAAGTGGGGCCTATCAGATGGAAATTTCGGCGTTAATACGGTAGAATCTTATCAACGTTAGGAGTGTATCTATGCCAAACACAGCGACCAAGACCACCGATGAGTGCAAGCCTAAATTTATCCCTAATATGGAAAATTACAAGGTTAGTTTGAGTTATGAAGGCCTATCGTTGAAAAAAGAAAACGAACGTAAATCTATTGCCGACCTAAAACGCCAGTATGCGCGATAAGTATGGCGTAGCGCACGATAGCTACTGCTACCCAGGTTCTGATGTCTTAGTTAACCTGCTCAATATAAGAGATGCGGACGAACTTGCTGAAGCAGAAGCTGAGTTTACTGCAGAACGATACAGAACATATGAATCTCGTCAACTTTCACTGGCAGATTTCTCATTCGAACATTTACAGCGTCTGCATCACCACCTTTTTCAAGACCTGTATGAGTGGGCCGGTAAACCAAGAGATGTTGATATATCAAAAGGAACAACCCGGTTTTGCACTTGCTCTCGAATCCAACCAGAAGCAAAAAAGTTATTTGCCACCATCCCTGCCTTAATTCACCTAAATAATCAGCATGACTTAGTTGCTCAGGTGGCAGATCTATACTGCGAAATGAACATTTTGCACCCATTCCGCGAAGGCAATGGCCGTGTGCAACGGTTCTTTTTTGAAGAACTGCTTTTTACACTTGGCTATGAATTAAAATGGCCGACAATCTCTAAAGAAACATGGATAGACGCTAATATCGCTGGCTATGACCTTAATCTTGAACCATTAAAGACAATATTCTCTCAAGCAGTAATTAGACGTTAAACCAAAGCAGAAGTACCACAATCAACTACAATCTTCATTTTGTATCCCATTGCTTTGTAACTTTTTTCCCGCTTAGCAAACATACGCTGCAGCATTGGAATATCGCTATCAACGTAATCATGGATTGTCACCAGAGTTTTACCATCAACCTCACGGTGGATCCTGCCGGCGTACTGCGCAAGCGCGCCCCTCCAGGCGATTGGCATGGCAAGAAACAAAGTGTCTAGCCTTGGTAAGTCAAAGCCCTCACCAACATACTTGCCGGTTGCCACCACAACCTTCGCTGTAGCCAAACGCTCGTTTGAGCCCTTGCGCTCAGCGGCTTTCATCGCGCCTGTAAGAATCAATGAATCAATCCCTTGTTCTTGCAGCAGCCTGTTAATCTGTTGCGCATGTTCGCGTCGCTCAGTTAACACCAGTGGATGCCTGCTTTCGATAACGCTTTGCACCACATCTGCCACAATTCGATTGGTGCGCCTTTCGCTTTCCATAATCAACCGATACACGTCGGCTACTTTCGGTCGCTCTTCGGTCAGTAAGGTGTGCTGCTCCTCAGTAGCTTGCAGCTGATGCACCTGCACCTGCTGCTCAAATTGCTCATCCGTTTGTGAT